>JBIKMK010000466.1:0-4150 GCA_044359315.1 Bryobacteraceae bacterium
CAGGCAGAGACCGAGGGCGGCGATGATGGCGATGATGCGTTGACCAACATTTGGCACTGCTTGAATCCCTCTTTGGCTAGTGTAGTGCGTCAGAAATTGCCGCAGGCTTGCCCCAGAACTCGGCCGGTCCTGGGGGTGCGGTGACCGGCGGGACTGAAGGGTGCTGCTGGTTGCCGGAGGCTGGCGGGCGCATGGGACAGCCCGCTCCTGCTGGTCGCGGCTCGGAAACGGCAGTTGATGTTGTTTGGATCAACTGCCGTTTCCAGTGCTTACTGCTGCGGGGTGCCGGATGGGGCGGCTGGCTTGGGGGCGGCATCCTGCATCGGGTTCTTGGGGCGCGACTGTTTGAAGAGCTCAAACTGGCGCTTCAGGGGGCGACGCGGGAAGTAGTTGTTGGCTAGATCCGTGTCGGCGGTTTCCAGGTGAGGGTCGAGCACGATCTGCTTGATCTCTTTGGGAGTGATGACTAGTTTGGAGACGGCGGCGTTGTTGCGGCGCCAGATTTCGGCCGGGATGCGCATTTCGTCTTTGGTGCCGTCGGTGTACTCAAAGGAGAGGATGACGGGCATCACCAGGCCGCCCAGGTTCTTGAGGTCGAGCAGATAGAAGTTCTCGCCGTTTTCGAGCAGCTTCTTCTCGGTGTCATCGAGACCGGCCAGGAACTTCTTGTAGTCGTCCTTGTCCTTGTCGGTGACGGCCGATTCGTCGTAGGAGTTGTAGAAGTCCTTTAAGGCCGGGTTGGCGTCCAGCAATTTGGGCAGAGACTGGTTGCGCTGGGCGGAGAGCGTCTCCGGCACTTCGTCCTTCAGCCGCTTGCTGATCGGCTTTTCGATCTCCGGGTTCTTGGTGCTCATGCGGTACATCCGGACGTTGTCGATGGAGATGTCCGTGCGGTCGGTGGAATAGAACCAGCCGCGCCAGAACCAATCGAGGTCGACGCCGGTTGCATCCTCCATGGTGCGGAAGAAGTCTGCTGGGGTGGGGCGCTTGAACTTCCACCGGCGGCTGAATTCGCGGAAGGCGAAATCGAACTGCTCGCGACCGAGGATGGTTTCGCGCATGATGTTGAGGCCGGTGGCGGTCTTCTGGTAGGCGTTGGCGAACAGGTTCTGCACGGACTCTGAGTTGGTCATGATGGAGTCGTGCGTGGGGCCGGTCATGTAGCCGACGATGTCCTTGGGTTCGGCGTCCTGGGAGGGATAGTTGGCCTCCCATTCCTGCTCCGAGAGGTACTGGAGGAAGGTGTTCATGCCCTCATCCATCCAGGTCCATTGGCGCTCGTCGGAGTTGACGATCATGGGGAAGAAGTTGTGGCCGACTTCATGGATGATGACGGTGATCAGGCCGTACTTGGTGCGGGCGGCGTAGGTGCCGTCTTCGAGCGGGCGGGGTCCGTTGAAGCAGATCATGGGGTATTCCATGCCGCCGTTGACGACGCCGTTCACCGAGATCGCGGTGGGATAAGGGTAAGCGAACGAGTACTTGCCGTAGACGTTGAGGGTGTGGATGATGGCGGCGGTGGAATACTTCTCCCAGAGGGGATTGCCCTCTTTGGGGTAGAGCGACATGGCCATGACGCGCTTGCCTTCCACCATGTGGCCTTGAGCGTCCCAGATGAACTTGCGGGAGGAAGCGAAGCCGAAGTCGCGGACGTTCTCGGCGTGGTAGATCCAGGTTTTCTTGCCTTTGGGTTTCGATGATTCAGCCGTTTTGGCTTCCTCGGGCGACACGATCATGACCGGTGACTTTGCCGTCTCGGCCTGCTTCAGGCGGGCGATCTGGGTGGCGGAGAGAACGTCCTTGGGGTTCTGCAGGACGCCGGTGGCCAGCAATACGTGGTCGTCCGGCGTGGTGATGCGGACCTTGTAGTCGCCGAATTCGAGCGTGAACTCACCGGCACCGAGGTACTGTTTGTGCTGCCAGCCTTGGGCGTCATAGTAGGCGGCCAGGCGTGGGAACCATTGGGCGATGCAGTAGATCCAGTTGCCGTCCTTCTCGAAGAACTCGGCACCGCTGCGGCCGCCCAGCTTCTTGGAGGGGTTGATGTTGTACTCCCAATCGATGCCAAATTCGACGGTGCCGCCGGGTGGCAGGTCACGGGGCAGGTCGACACGCATCATGGTGTTCTGGATGGTGTACTTCATGCCGTCGCCGCCGGCATTCTTGACGGCTTTGATCTTGTAGCCGCCATCGAAGGTGGGGGCGAACTTGAGCTGTTCGAGCATCCGGTAGGGGAGATTGGTCAGGTCCGACATGGTCTGGGTGGACCGGGTGATGGAATCGGGCGAGAAGAGGTTTTGGTCAAGCTGGAGCCACAGATAGCTAAGCGTGTCGGGCGAGTTGTTCTTGTAGGTGATCTTTTCGGTGCCGATGATCCGCTGCTTTTCGTCGTCGAGCTCGACCGAGATGACGTAGTCGACCTTTTGCTGCCAGTAGCGGTGGCCGGGCGCGCCGGAGGCGGTGCGGTATTCGTTCGGGGTGGGCAACATGGTGCCCAGTTGGCCAAATTTGTCGGATGAGCCCTTCTGGGTTTGGGCCAGACACGGGAGCAGAGTGAGAACGGCAAGGCCGAGCGCGCGAAACATTGTTTCAGGGTAGCGAATCGGAGGCGGTGTTGGCAGCGGGCGGGGGCGGATTGGAAACCAAAACATTCCGGTTGTGATTTGTCTGAGGAAGGAGTGTGGAAAACGGCCGCCAGGGTGATCCAGTGGCGAGGCTTCGCGGCGGCCGGCCGTGACGGGTGGTTCCCCACAGATAAAGACTGCTCCGACTTGCAGTGGCCAGATTGTGACCGTAACGTAAGAAACGATGATGAATGCGTCGGCGACCGGTTATGAGCGTGGCCTTCCGGCCAACCTGGATGCGGAGCGACTGGTCTTAGGGTCGATTCTGCTGGAGCCGGAGAGTTACGTCTCGGTGGCCGGGCAATTGCAGGAAGGGGACTTCTCGCTCGAATCCAACCGCCGGGTTTATCTGGCGATGGGCGAGATCTTTGAGCGGGGTGACCGGGTAGACCGGGTGACGCTGGCGGAGGAGCTGAACAAAAAAGGCCAGTTGGAATCCGTTGGCGGGCTGAGCTATCTGGTCTCCCTGGACGAGGGGCTGCCGCAGATCTATGATCTGGAATCCTACGTCCGGATTGTCTTACAGAAGGCGCTGTTGCGGAAGATCATTTTCACTTCGCAACAGGCCATGGATCGCTGCTTCCTGCAGCAGGAAGATCCGGAGCAGATTTTGGGGGACACCGAAGATGCGTTGCTGCGTATCTCCGGTGCGTCGTCGCGTGACACGCTGGTGCGGCCGGGGCAGATCATCGAGGAGTTTGAGGGCGGGTTGGACTCGCTGCTGGATCCGGGAACGCGATTGAAAGGCGTCTCGACGGGGCTGATCAAGTTTGATGAGATGACGGGTGGCTTGCGGGGCGGAGAACTGATTATTCTTGCCGCTCGCCCCGCGATGGGCAAGACGGCGCTGGCTTTGAACATCGGCCAGCACATCGCCACCAACAAGAAGAACCCACAGGCGGTGGCGGTGTTCTCGCTCGAAATGTCGAAGGAGAGTCTGCTGACGCGTATGATCTGCTCGTCGGGACGGGTGGATCAATCGAAGTTTCGCGCCGGGTTTCTGGGCGTGGAGGAGCGGCGGCGGTTGATGTCGGCGGCCACCGATCTGGTGGAAGCGCCGTTGTTCATCGATGATTCGGCGGGGGCCAACATCATGGACATGCATGCCAAGCTGCGGCGTTTGCAGGCGGAGCACGGGCTGGGATTAGTGATTGTCGACTACTTGCAGCTGATGACGGCGCGAGGGCGGCATGAGAACCGGAACCAGGAAGTGAGCTCGCTGTCGCGCGGATTTAAGCTGCTGTCGAAGGAACTGAATGTGCCGATGCTGGTGCTGAGCCAGTTGAGCCGCGCGACCGAATCCCGTCCGGGCGACCACCGGCCGCAATTGAGCGATCTGCGCGAATCCGGGTCTATTGAGCAGGATGCCGACATTGTCTGTTTTGTGTTCCGCGAGGAGTACTACAAGCAGGATCGGGAGGACCTGAAGGGGCAAGCGGAGCTGATCATTGCCAAGCAGCGTAACGGTCCAGTGGGCAAGGTGCCGTTGCTGTTTATGCATCAGTTCACTAAGTTTGAGAACCCGA
>JBIKMK010000465.1:0-4150 GCA_044359315.1 Bryobacteraceae bacterium
ATCCCGTGTTGGCCCAACTGCGCCAGCTTGGCGGCCTCCACCTTGGACAGGCGCGCGTTGGTGGCCACCACCACTAGCGTCGTGTTCGAAAGCGGCGGCGGTGCTCCATCTCCCCGCAACAATGCTTCCGCGGTTCCCGTGAACTTGTTCGACGTCGCTGACTCGCGCGCCCCGGCCAGAACCTGGCCGGTCTTGGGGTCCAGCACATCGCCAAACGCATTCACCGCCGCCAAGGCTGACACCATCACGCCCGCCCATCGCCCCGTCAGGCTGACGGTAGCGGAGCCAATACCGGACTTCATGGCCCGCTCCATGCCGAACAGCTTGCCTACGGTTGCGCCCAGGCCCGCCCCGATATTGCCTTCCACCACGGCTTCAGAGTTGGCCGCGGCTGCCGCCGCCAAGCCCATCTCGCGGTTCGGCCGCGCCCCCTTCTTGCCAAAAGCCAAATCGTACAAGATCGCCGAAGGCACCAGCGGAACACGCCCCCCGCGTGTCTGGACACCCACACCCTTCTGCTCCAGAAAGCGCCGCACGCCAGAGGCGGCTTCCAGTCCAAAGGCACTGCCGCCTGCCAGACACACGGCATGGATACGCTGCGTGCTGTGCATCGGCGACAGCACATCCATCTCCTGCGTCCCGGTGGCGGAGCCGCGGAGATCGACCCCGCCCACCGCGCCGCCTTCGCACAGGATCACGGTGCAGCCGGTCAATCCATCAAAGTCCGAGGCGTGGCCTACCTTGATACCGGCAATGTCGGTCAGACCCCTCACGCCTCGAATGGTAGCATCGAGTTTTCGGGGAAACCATTGCTCGACCTACTGAAGCCATCCTTCCTGGAGTTTCAGGAGTTCTTTTACCTGGCCGGCCGGGCGCTAAAGAACCTCTTTCGAAAGCCCCATTACTGGGATGACGTTCTATTGCAGATGGACGTCATCGGTGTGGGCAGCTTGCCGATTGTGTCCTTAATTGGCGCCTTCAGCGGCATTGTGATGGCGCTCCAGATGTCGCGCGCCGTCGCGCAATATGGTGCTTCCAGCCAAACCGGCACCTTTGTGGCCATCGTCCTGGTTCGCGAATTGGGCCCGGTGCTGACGGCTCTGCTGGTGGCCGGACGCAACGCCTCCGGCATCGCCAGCGAAATCGGCTCCATGAAAGTAACCGAGCAGATCGATGCGATGCGCGCTCTCGGCACTGATCCGACACAAAAGCTGGTAACACCGCGGATGCTGGCGCTGGCCGTCGTTCTCCCATTGCTGACCATCATTGCCGACTTTGTCGGCCTGTGCGGCGGCTTCCTCATCGGCAAGTTCCGCTTGAACATTTCAGCCGCCCAATACTGGAACAGCGCCCAGCAGGCACTGGTGTGGAACGATGTAGCGCAAGGGCTGTTGAAGCCGTTTCTGTTCTCGTTTGTGATTTCGCTGGTCGGGTGCTTTTATGGCATGCGGACCACTGGCGGCACGCAGGGCGTGGGCCGTTCCACCACGGAAGCAGTGGTCGTTTCCTCCGTCTGGGTGTTCATCCTGGACGTGTTCATCACGCAGATCTTTGTGAACATGTAGCGGCCGCCGCAATTCTCCATGCCGGACCTTTCCGCCAGTCACAATATTGCCAGTCGCGATTCTGCCAGTCGCGATGCCGTCGTTGTCTTCGAAGATGTATCGCTGCATTTCGGCGAAACGGTGGCGCTCGATCAAGTCAGCTTCCGCATTGACCGTGGCCAGACGTGGGTGTTTCTCGGCGAGGCGGGCAGCGGCAAGACGCAGTTGTGCAAGGTGATGATGGGGCTGGTTCGGCCCGACTCTGGCCGGGTCACCATCTTTGGCGAGGAGATCACTTCCAAGGGCGAGCGGGAGATGTTCGCCATCCGGTCCAAGATCGGCATGCTGTTTCAGGAAAGCGCCCTGTTTGACTCGATGACCATCGAGGAGAACGTGGCTTACCCACTGGAGAACCAACCGGTGCGCCACTGCGGCCGGGAACAAATCCACGACCGCGTCGTCGAAGCGCTGCGGTTTGTCGAACTGGAAAAGACGCTCGACAAAGTCCCCAGTGAACTGTCCGGCGGCATGCGGCGCCGCGTCGGGATTGCGCGCGCCACGGTGACGGCGCCGCCGCTGGCCATCTACGATTCGCCCACGGCGGGTCTGGACCCGATCACCGCCAACAACATCATGGCCTT
Organism: Bryobacteraceae bacterium; assembly: GCA_044359315.1. Classification (GTDB taxonomy): domain Bacteria; phylum Acidobacteriota; class Terriglobia; order Bryobacterales; family Bryobacteraceae; genus JAPKYZ01. The sequence continues at coordinate 2,186 of JBIKMK010000465.1, forward strand.
CATCGCCAAGCAGCGAGACCTGAAAGGCACCACCAGCATCATCGTCAGCCATCGCTACCAGGATGGTGTGCTGATGGCCAACTACTACTACGACGAAGCGCAGGGCCGTCTGGTTGCGGCGACGGGTGACCGTCTGGCCGCCGTCGACACCACCTTCGTCGTGATGCGCGATGGGCGCATCGTTTTTGTGGGACCGCAAAAGGAGCTGGAAGCTTCCACCGATCCCTATGTGTCAAAATTTGGGAGACGCTGACTGTATGCCCCTAAGCCCGTCAGCCATCGCGCGAGGAGACGCCAGCAAAGCCAGTGCCATCCCCGAATAAGATCAAGTGGGCCCAAATTCGCGTCGGCGTCATGATGGCCGCCGCGCTGGTCGTCATGGCCGTGCTGGTGTTTTACATGACCAGCAACCGCAGCCTGTTCTCCACCGATGAGGTGATTTACAGCTATCTCGATTCCGCCCCCGGTGTCGCCAAAGGTGCTCCCGTTCGCTTGAATGGCTTGACCGTGGGCAACGTCCGGGCCATCGACTTTGCCCCCAATCCCAAACCCGGCCGCGCTATCCGCGTCGAGATGAATATCTTCGAACGCTACACCAAACTGATTCCCTCCGACTCCAAGATCTCGGTGGGAGCGGAAAATCTGCTGGGTTCGCGGCTCATCGATATCGCCCGCGGCAGCAGCCCCTCACCCATCGCCGCCGGCGGAGAGCTGAAAAGCGATTCCACCACGGAACTGGAAGACCTGTTCAAGCAAGGCACCACCACCCTGGCGGCGGCGGAACTGATCCTGAAACGCCTGGAAGCCATCGTCGGCCAGGTCGAACTGGGCAAGGGCTCCATTGGCCGCCTGCTGAAGGATGAAGATCTCTACAACCGGGTGAACTCGATTGCCGGTGAGGCAGACCGGATGGTGAAGGCCATCAACAGCGGCAAGGGCACCATGGGCCGCCTGCTGTACGACGAGGAACTCTACACCGATGTCCGCAAGACACTGGCCCGCGTGGACTCGATCGCCGAAGGCATGCAGAACGGACAAGGTACGGCTGGCAAACTGTTGAAAGACCCCGCTCTCTACGACGAGGCCCGCAAAACCATCGTCGAGATGCGGACACTCATCGCCGACCTGAACGCCGGCAAGGGCACCGCCGGCAAGCTGCTCAAGGATGAAGCCCTGCACCAACGGCTGAACGCCTCGCTCGACAAGTTGAACACCATGGTGGACAACCTCAATGCGGGCAAGGGCACGCTGGGCCAGTTGCTGGTGAACCAGCAGCTCTATGAGAACTTGAACGGCACCACGGCGGAGATGAAGGGCCTGATGAAGGACTTCCGCGCCAACCCCAAAAAGTTCCTGCGCATCAAGCTCGGGTTGTTCTAGCGTTGCGGCAACTGGTGGTCAATGCCGATGACTTCGGCTTCACGCGCGATACCAATGACGGCATCATCGCCGCCCATCGCGAAGGCATTCTGACGGCCACTACGCTGATGGCCAACGGTGCGGCTTTTGATCACGCGGTGGAATTGGCCCACTCCCACCCTACCCTCGATGTCGGCTGCCACCTGGTGCTGGTGGGTGGCCCTGGCCAACCTCAGTCGGTGAGCGATCTGCTGGTGGCGCTCACGCGCGGCCAACTGGACCCCTACCGTGAGCTGCGCGCGCAAATCGAAAAGATCGTCGCCGCCGGCATCGCGCCGCGGCACCTCGATACGCACAAGCACACGCATCTGTGGCCTCCGGTCCTAAAGGCGGTAGCGCGCCTAAGCCAGGAGTTTGCGATTCCCTGGGTCCGCCGTCCTTTCGACTTCCCCCTCACCATCCGGCCCGTGCCCTGGACCCGCCGCTTGATGAGCGCTACGTTAGGTGGCCTGCGCCCCTGGTTCCACCGCGTGCTCTCGCAGCATGGCTGCCGGACCACGGATCACTTTGCCGGCTTCGAGATCACGGGCGCTTTTGTGGCGGATG
>JBIKMK010000467.1:0-4148 GCA_044359315.1 Bryobacteraceae bacterium
CCCAGGTGCGTGGACATGGTGGCGCCAGCGGAGACGGCGTCCGCAATCTGCTGGCTGTCGGCTTTGGTGTGTCCGATGGAGGCGACAATTCCCGCCCGTACAATGTGCTCGATGTAGCGCGGCGTACCGGGCCACTCGGGGGAAATGGTGATCAGTTTGATGTCCCCACGCGCCGCCTCGTTCAGGCGCTCAAACTCCTCGATATCCGGTGGCCGAACCGCGGCCAGCGGGTGCGCGCCACGCGGACCGTCCTCGGCTGAAATGTGCGGCCCCTCGACGTGGAACCCCACCATGGACTCGCCTTCCGGCAACTGCTCCTTGGCCTCCGCCAAACGGCGCAGTGCGCCCGCCATCACCTCATGGCTACCCGTAATCACGGTCGGCAATAGGCGGGTGACGCCCGTGGCATACTGCGCCCGGATGGAACGGCCGATCTCCTCTACAGGGGCGGTGGGGGCGCAATAGTCCACCCCAGCAAAGCCATTCACCTGTAGATCAATAAAGCCAGGGGCCAGCCACGGCAGCTCTTCCAGGGCATTGGCGCCCAGCAGCGGGTCCACCGCCGTGAAGCCCTGCTGGCCTTCCACGATGATCATTTCGCCGGTGACGGCGTTACGGCCAAAACATTTCATGCGCACTCCGTTTTATTCACACTATTCCCACATTCAGGCGTCCGTAACCCGATGTTGGCAAGCAAGAAAGATACTGTTGAAAGCTTACCCGGGGACGCGAAAAAGAGCTTTGCCGCATCCGATTCCACTGCTACATTCGTGACTGTTCCTGGGCGCGCGGTGCGGCGATTGAGACGGATGATCTCGGGGGAGGTGGCCGTTTTGGAAGCTGCACTCGCGCCAAGGACTTCTCTGGCTTTTCCTGCCGCTTCCGCCCAACTTCCGGGCACACTCCCCGTCAACAAGACAACCCCCATCCGGCCGCTGCTTCGCGACTGGCGAAACTAGCCTACGTGTGCCGCAACGGGAACGGGCGTCAACCAGCCGAACTCATCGGCAGCCCGGCCTTCCACCACGGCAAAGAACTCACGCTGCAGCGCCTCGGCGATCGGACCCCGGCGGCCAATGCCGATCTGGATCTTGTCCACCGAACGGATGGGCGTAATCTCTGCCGCCGTCCCGGAGAAGAAGACTTCGTCGGCAATGTACAGCATCTCGCGGGGAACCAGCGATTCCACCACCGGAATGCTCAGCCGAGCCGCCAGCTTCAACACGGTGTCGCGCGTGATGCCGGGCAGTACGCTTGCGCCCAAGGGCGGCGTGATGATCTTGCCATCGCGGACCAGGAAGATGTTCTCGCCCGAGCCTTCGCTGACATAGCCGCTGGTGTCCAGCGCGATGCCTTCGGAGTAGCCATTGGCGACGGCTTCCATCTTGATCAACTGCGAGTTCATGTAGTTGGCACCGGCCTTGGCCATCGAGGGCAGGGTATTGGGTGCCAGGCGGGACCAGCTGGAGACGCAAACATCGACGCCATCCGCCATCGCCGCCTCACCCAGATACTTGCCCCATTCCCAGCAGGCCGCATAAACGTCGGTGGGGTTCTTCATCCCGTAGACGCCAAGGTCAGAATAGCCGCGAAGGACGATTGGCCGGATGTAGCAGGACTGCATGTTGTTTACCTGGACTAGCTCAACCATGGCCTGGGCCAGTTGGGCCGGGGTATACGGCAGTTTCATTCGATAAATGTAGGCCGAATCGATCAGCCGGCGCATGTGTTCCTGCAAACGGAAAATGGCCGGGCCGTTCTGGGTCGCGTAGCAGCGAATGCCTTCAAATACCGAGGAGCCGTAGCTGACGACGTGCGAAAGTACGTGGATTGTGGCCTCATCCCAGCGAATGAACTCGCCGTTGCGCCAAATCTTCTCGGTGGGCTTTAACATGGGAGAATTATATCGTGGAGACTTGTCCTTGCGCCTGATCAAACATGCGCCACTGCTGACAGTGGTTCTTTTTGCGTCGCTTTTGATGGCCCAAAAGCTGCGGGAATTGAAGCCTGCCGTGTCGGAGAAACAGGTGCCCACCTCCAAAGATGTCGAGATCGCCCAGCAGGTGAGTGCCGAGGCCGACCGCAAGTACGCCGTCCTACGGGATCCGGTGGTGCAACCCTTCATCGACCGCATCGTCAAGCGCATCTCTTCACAGCCCGAGGCAGGGAACTACCCCTACTCGATCAAGCTGGTCTACGACCCCTCCATCAATGCTTTCGCCTATCCCGGCGGAGCGATGTATATCCACCACGGCCTCTTGAGCCAAGCCGACAATGAAGAGCAGGTGGCGGGCGTCCTGGCCCACGAAGTCTCACACGTCGCCCTGCGCCACGGCATGGCCGGCATGTTACGCGCCCAGCGGGCGCAGATGGGTGCCGGTATTGCCGGAGCGCTGGCCAGCATCGTGCTGGGCAACGGTGCCGGCGGACAGTTGGCCCAACTGGGCCTGGGTCTGGCCGCCCAAAGCTACATGCTGAAGAACTCGCGCGACGCGGAGCGGGATGCCGATCTGTTGGGCGCCCGCCTGATGAACGCCGCGGGTTACAACCCCATTGAGATGGCCCGGTTCTTTGAGAAGCTGGAGTCCGACGGCGGCTCCCGTGGTCCCGCCTTTTTCTCTGACCATCCAAACCCCGGTGACCGGATCAAGAACGTAGAGGCGGAGATTCAGGCCCTGCCCCAACAGAAATATGACGCCGCCCGCGAGCCGGAGTTCCGGCGCGTGAAAACCACGGTGGCCGCCTTGAAGGCCCCTGCCGGACGAGGATCGGCCCCGGCCAGTCCCACCGCCAACCCAGCTGCGGGTGCGCCACCCAGTACCAGCCCCCTGCCTACGTCACCCGATGGCAGCCGTTTTCAGAACTACCGCGGACGGAACATCTCGATGAGCTATCCCAGCGGCTGGCAGCTGATGGGTGACCGTCGTGATCCGGATATGGCCACCCTCGCACCGCCCAACGGCGTCCGTGATTCGCAGATTGGCCTGGGACTGATGATGGCCTATGGCCCGGTGCAAGGCGACCTGCGCCAATCAACAACCGCCCTGATCGCCTCTCTGCGCCAGCAGAATCCGGCCATGCGCGTGGGCCGCGCCCGCAATATCACCGTCGATGGCCGCCCGGGGCTGGCCGTGGCGATTGCCAATCAGTCCCCATTCGGCGGTGCGGAGCGCGACACGCTGGTGACGACAATTTCTGGCAACCGCCTGGTCTACGTCGTGTTCATCTCCCCGGAAAGCGAAGCCTCGCAGACCCAGCCCGTGTTCCAACGGATGCTGGAATCGATCCGCCTGAACCAGTAGCCCCATAATCCTGAGCCCACCCGAGGACCTATTGAAAAACTACGAAGCCGTTCTGTTCGATTTTGACGGAGTGCTGGTGGATTCTGAGCCCGTGCACTTCGGCTGCTGGCAGGAGATCCTGGCACCGTATCGCATCACGTTGGAATGGGACTACTACGAGCAGAACTGCATCGGCGTCTCGGACCGCGCCATGATTGCCACGCTGGTCCCGTTAGCCGAAGTCCCGGTGGAGTTTGAAGAGATCTACGCCCAGTACCCGCGCAAGAAATCGCTCTTCCGTGAACGGATGCTGGAGAAGCCCGCCGTCTATGAGCCCACCATCGAACTGGTCCGTTCGCTCGGACACTACAAGCGCGCGGTCGTCACCTCCAGCGGCCGTAGTGAAGTGGAGCCGATCCTGGAACGGCTGGGTTTGTTGTCACACCTGGACACCACTGTCTATGGCGGCGATGTGGAACGTCTGAAGCCCGCCCCGGACCCTTACCTGCGTGCAGCAAATCTGTTGGGGATCACTCGCGCTTTGGTGGTGGAAGATTCCGAAGCCGGGATCGCCAGTGGCCACGCGGCGGGCTTTGATGTCGTCCGGATCACCCACGCCCGCGATGTGGCGGCGCTAGTACGCGAAGCGCTAGGGTAACGCCCTCCGCATCAGTGTGCTTTCCACCGGGCAGGAAGCTTAACTTGTATTTCCATTAACTCGCTGCCCTGTGACACAATGAAAGCCTCTTTGGCGCATGGGCAATCAACAATCTCGTCTCCGCGTAGCCTTCTGCACCGACACTTTCGGTGAGATCAATGGTGTCGCGACGGTCAGCCAGCAGTTCCAGGCGTATGCCCACCGCCACG
>JBIKMK010000468.1:0-4144 GCA_044359315.1 Bryobacteraceae bacterium
CATGTGATTGAGTATCTGCGTTCCGATTGGGTGATCCGGTTTGTGGACGAGTTTAAGAGCCCCAGCTTTCGGGCGGAGCCGATGCTGTGCTTCATGCTGCTGCTGTTTGCCGCCCTGGGCTGCGCGGGGCTGTGGCTGACGCGGAAGCGCTACGTCGATGTGCTGCTGGTGCTGATGTTCAGCTATCTGGCACTGACCAGCGTGCGGCACACGACAATCTTTATGGTGGTGATCATCCCGCTGGTGGCGGAGGAGATTTCGCGCTGGCTGAAGGCACCGTTGCCCGAGTTTGACTTCCGCGTGATGACGCCGTGGACCGCGGCCTTCGCGCTGTTTATCGCGGTCGTGCCCGGGATGGCGTGGCCCACTCAGTTTCCGGAAGACCTGTTTCCGGTGAAGCTGGTGGACAAGCACGCCGCGCGCCTGGAGCAGGCTCGGGTCTTTACCAGTGACCAGTGGGCGGACTATCTGATCTACCGCAACTATTCACCCGGCGTGGACGGACCCCGGCAGCAGGTGTTTATGGACGCGCGGCACAATTACTTTGGGCCGAAGATTGGCAATGAGTTTATCCACCTGATGAACGGCCTGCCCGATTGGAAGCAGATCATCAACCGCTACCGGTTTGATGCCATGCTGCTGCCGCCGGACACGCCGCTTAGCGCGCTTTTGGCCGAGCGGCCAGAGTGGCAAGTTCTCGATCGCGATCCGCGCGCGGTGTTGTGGGTGAAGACAGCGGCAGATCGATCTCCGTCCGCGTCCCTTGCCCCGGCTGGCTCTCGACGCTAAGCCGGTAGGCGTCGCCGTAGATGACGCGGAGGCGTTCGTTGACATTGGAGACGCCCACGCCGCTGCCCAGCAGTTGCGCCAGCCGTTCGTCGGTCATGCCGGCGCCATCATCTTCAACCACCACGCGGAGCAACCCTTCCACCACGCGCGCTCGGATGACGATGCGCCCGCCCTCCAGGTGGTTGGCGATGCCGTGCTTGATCGAGTTCTCCACAATCGGCTGCAGCAGCATGCTGGGCACCGGATGGTCCAGGACGGCGGGATCGATATCTTTGATGAAGCGCAACTTCTCCCCGAAGCGGACGAGTTCAATGGCCAGATAGTCGTCGATAAAGGCCAACTCTTCGCGCAGGACAGCCATGGGCTCCACTTTGCGCAACAAGCGGCGCAGGATGCTGGACAGGTTATAGATGACGCCGCGGGCCTGTTCCGGATTCACCCGGACCAGTGACGCGATGGAGTTGAGCGTGTTGAAGAGAAAGTGAGGATTGATCTGGTTGGTGAGGGCGGCCAAGCGGGCTTCCACCAGCAGCCGGTTCTGCGCCTCCAGCATCCGCTCCGTGCGCGCCGATTGCCAGATCTTCAAGGGCACAGCGACACAAGCGAGCACGGTGAGATAAGCGGCCAGCAGTTCCAGGCCGTCGCCCGGAGCCAGCGCCTGGAGCACCCGACGCCCAAAGATCTGGCTGACGGCTTCATAGATAAAGGCGGCAAAGACGATCGAGACGACAAACAAGAGCTGGAAGGCGCTGCGCTTCAGGTCTGCCCCTTTGCGGAAGACCCGATAACCGGCCAACAGGTCAAAGAACGGCGAGAACCGCCAGATCTCTTCCGGGTCCGGCGCGACGTCGCGCAACAGGCCGCCCAGCAAGCCGAAGCCCGCCAGCATCGGCATCGACATCCATTCCCCGTGGAACATGGCCGGGATGGACATCAGCACACCGGAGAGCAGGCCTGTCCAGTACCCGGCGGTGAGGCCCGCCATCAGCGCCCCGGCCAGGGCGATGTCGGCTGCCTGATACGCCGGGCTGACCACGCGCAGCATGACCCCGGCACCAAAGACGGCTCCATAGAACAGCGCCATCTGCGTCCGTTCCACCGTGGTGCGCTGTTCGCGCAGCAACATGCGCATAAAAGGCCCCAGACGGGACAGGACACTGGCCACCGAGGCCGCCACCGCCACATGGACCAGCAAGACGATCAGTTGTTGTTCAGAGTTCATGTGCGGTTCTCGCCCTATACTGAAGGTAGCCCCATGAGTTCCTCTTTGCAGATGGCCGCTGAGGCTCGTCTGCCCAGCCGGTTTGGCGAGTTCCGGATTTACGCCTTTGAACAGCGTGCCGGACAACAGTTGGATGAAGCCGTTGCGCTTGTCATGGGTGAACTGCGCCCGGACGATTGTCCGCTGTACCGGATCCATTCGCAGTGCCTCACCGGCGACGTCTTCCACAGCCTGCGCTGCGATTGCCGCGCGCAACTGGAGCAGGCCATGGAGCAGATTGCCGCCGAAGGTAAAGGCCTGATCGTCTACGAGATGAAGGAAGGCCGCGGGATCGGCATCGTCAACAAAGTCCGCGCCTACGCCTTGCAGGATGGGGGCGCCGATACGGTGGAGGCCAATCTGCAATTAGGCCTGGATGTCGACCTGCGAGACTACCGCCTGCCGGCGGCCATCGCCCAATGGTTCGGACTGAAACAGGTCCGCCTGATGTCCAACAACCCGGAAAAGATCGCGGCGCTGGAGGCAGCAGGCATCCACGTCAAGCGCATCTCAGCGGAGACCGACGCGGGGGATCAGGCGGAGGACTACTTGCGGGTGAAGAAGGAAAAGCTGGGCCACCTGATCGACGGGCTGTGAGCAGGGCTATGATCAAGCTATGAGCCTGGACGATTACAAGGTAGTCCTCTACCGGAATCAGCCGGACGGTTGGGTAGCCGAGGTTCCATCAATACCCGGCTGCTACTCCCTGATGCCCAGTCGTGAAGAGGCAATTGCCGAGTTGGCGGGAGTTTTTCAGATGATCGCGGAAGAGTACCAGGAGCGGTCAGAGCCGTTGCCGCTCGACACTACCGCTATCGTTCATGCCTAGTGCCCGTGCGGATGAGCTCCGCCGAATTGCCGCTAGACTCGGGTTTCACAGAATGCGGCAAGTGGGTAGCCACGAACGGTGGCGTCATCCAGATGGCCGCAGCGTCACCATCCCGCACCATGGCGGACGGGACATCGGAGCCCCATTGCTGCACCGCATACTGGATCAATTGGGAATCGATTTGGCTACCTTCCTGCGTTGGCGATGACGTGAAAGGAGCTTCCTACAGTCACGCTCCACGAACAGTTGATGAGGCTTGTCCAGGTTCAAGCCGGGCTTCAGCCCGATGGCATGTGCCTCGACAGAAAACGTTAGGTCTGAAACCACGCCGCTCCCCAGCGCCAACCGAAGCAGTTGGTTCACCGTCTCGCGGAAAGTGAGTTGGGTCTCAATAGCCCTTGCCTTGACACGCTCCACCAAGTCGTCATCCAGCGTCAGGGTAACTCTGATGCTCATGATGCTTTGAAGGTAACATCATGATCCTGCCCTACCGCAGCGTCTTCTTCAGCCAAGCAATCATCGGCTGCTTATAAGTAGTCCAGGCGGGGTTCTTTTCCCAGTTGGACATGCCGTGCGGGGCGCCTTCCATGGGGATGACTTCGCAGGCCACTCCGACGGACTTCATCTTGTCGCACATCAGAGGCGATTGATTGAAGGGGACGCTCTTGTCCAGCGTGCCGTGGATGAACAGGAACGGCGGCATGCCCTTGTGGACATAGTGGATGGGCGAAGCTTCCCGCAGCCGGGCTTCCGTGTCGGGCTGGGGGGTGCTGCGGAACATGCGTTTGGCCATGGCGGTGTAGTCGCCCTGGTCGCGTTCGGCAATCTGTTTGACCAGATCGTGCGGGCCATAGAAATCGACGACGGCCGCCACCTTCGTCGGGCCTTTGCCGCGGGTTCCGGCCAGCGCCACCAGGTGGCCGCCGGCGGATTCGCCGATCAGCGCGACACGCTTACGGTTCACCTTGTATTGCTTCGCGTGGGCGTCCACCCATTGGATGGCCGTCATGACGTCCTGGTACATGGACGGGTAGGGCGCTTGTGGCGAGAGGCGGTAGTTGATCGAGATCCAGACAAAGCCGGCATCGCTCAACGGTTTGAACAGCGGTTGGACCCACTCGATCGCTTTGTCGCCCCCTTCCCAGCCGCCACCATGCACGATGATGGCGGTGGGGAAGGGGCCTTTGCCTTCGGGTATCGAGATATCCAGCTTCAAGCTGATCCTGGAACCATCGGCGGCCGGAACCTGGGCGAACTCGATATCG
>JBIKMK010000033.1:0-14219 GCA_044359315.1 Bryobacteraceae bacterium
CGCAACTTCCGGCCTGAAGAATTGGCCACGCCGGAGGCCTTTGCGCGCGACCCTAAGCTGGTCCGTGAGTGGTACCAGTGGCGAAGGGGCGTGGTCCGTGAGGCGCAACCCAATGCCGGGCATGTGGCGTTGGCCGAGCTGGGACGGCGGGTGCCTGAGTATCTTCTGCTCACCCAAAACGTGGACAACCTGCATGAACGTGCCGGGTCATCAAAGGTGACTCATCTGCATGGGTCAATCTTCATTGACCGCTGCATCGAGTGTGGTCGCGAAACGGCGGCCCTGCCCGAGGAGCATTGTGCGTGCGGCGGTTGGCTCCGGCCGGGCGTGGTCTGGTTTGGTGAACCGCTGCCGGAAGCCGCGTGGCAGCAGGCGGCCGCCGCCACCCGGTGCGATGTTCTGCTGGTGGTGGGTACTTCGGCGCTGGTCTATCCCGCCGCCGCGCTGATCCCGCAAGCGCAAGCCTGCGGAGCGAAGGTGATTGAAGTTAACCTGGAAGAGACGCGGGTGTCGGACGCGGTGGACATTTCCCTGCGAGGCCCCAGCGCCCGCATCCTGCCTGAACTGTTATGAAAATCTGTTACCTTGACGCCTATTCCGGAATCGCGGGCGACATGACCGTCGGTGCGCTGCTGGATGCCGGGGCAGATGCGGAGGCGTTGCTCGACGGCCTGAAATCGCTGAACACGGGCGCCGAGTTCCGGATCGAAAAAACCAAGCGCAAGGGCATCGCCGGCACCAAATTTCACGTTGATCCGCCGGCGGTTGACCAAAACCACCGGCATCTGCACCATATCATCGACATGATTGATGCGGCGCCGCTGCCCAAGCCCGCACAACAGATGGCCAGGCAGATTTTTCAGGCCCTGGGCGAAGCCGAAGCGGCGGTCCATGGTGTTGAGATCCGCAAGGTGCACTTTCACGAAGTGGGCGCGGTGGATTCTATTTGCGACATTGTCGGCGCGGCGCTGGGCTTTCACCTGTTGGGGATCGATCAGGTGCATTGCTCGCCCATCAACGTGGGCAGCGGAACGGTGAAGGCCGATCACGGCGTGATGCCCGTGCCGACGCCCGCCACGGTGCGGCTGCTCGAAGGTAAGCCGGTCTATTCCAGCGGCCCCACCATGGAGCTGACCACGCCCACCGGCGCTGCCATCGCCGCCGCCCTATCAAAGAGCTTTGGCGTGATGCCCGCGATGCACCTGCGCGCCACCGGTTTTGGCGCGGGCGACAAGGATTTCCCCCAACAGGCCAATCTGCTGCGCATCCTGATCGGCGAAGCGTCGCGAGCAGTGGAAGCGACCACGGTTTCGGTGATCGAAGCCAACATCGACGACACCAGCCCGCAGGTGTTGGGCTATGCGCTGGACAAGTTGATGCAAGTGGGGGCGCTGGATGCTTCGATTGAAGCGATCCAGATGAAGAAGGGCCGCCCCGGCTCGCTGCTGCGCGTGATCGCGAAGCCCGAAGATCAAGAACGGCTGGCGCAGGTGATGTTTGCCGAAACCACCACGCTGGGCTTGAGGATCTACTCGGCCGAGCGCCGCGTGCAGGAGCGGGAGATCGTCCAGGTTTCAACGCCCTGGGGCCCGGTCCGCGTGAAGATCTCCGCCCAGGGCGCCGCGCCCGAGTACGAGGATTGCCGCCGCATCGCCGAAGAGAAGAATGTACCGCTGAAAGATGTCATCGCGGCGGCCACCGTCGCCTACCGCCCGTAAAACAACATGAGCAAGTATTACCTGACCACGCCGATCTACTACGTCAACGCGGCACCGCATATCGGGCACACCTACACCACCATCGCCGCCGATGCCATCAAGCGGTGGAAGACGGCTCAGGGCTTCGATTGCGTGCTCACCACGGGCACCGATGAGCACGGCCAGAAGATCGCCCGCGCCGCCGCGGCGCAGAACAAACAGCCCAAAGAGTTCACCGACATCATCGCGGCGGAGTTCAAGCGTGTCTGGGACCAGATGGGCTTCGCGATTGACCACTTCAAGCGCACCACCGATGCTGATCACGCGCTGAACGTGCAATCGCTGTTCCATGCCTGCAAGCAGGCGGGCTACGTCTATCCGGGCTCCTATTCGGGCTGCTACTGCTTCTTTGACGAGCTTTACGTCAACGACGCCAAGCCCGGTGATCCGTGTCCGGATTGCGGACGGCCCATCGAAGGCATCACCGAAGAGAACTACTACTTCAAGCTTTCGGCCTTTACGGACCGGTTGCGGCAGTTCCACCTGGACAACCCCGACTGGTGCCAGCCCGAAATCCGGCGCAACGAAGTGATGGCTTTCCTCAATCAGGAAGGCGGCCTGAAGGATCTCTCCATTTCGCGGTCCACGGTGAAGTGGGGCATTCCGGTGCCCGATGCGCCGGGGCAGGTGTTTTACGTCTGGTTCGACGCGTTGATGACCTATCACACCGCCGTGCTGAACCAGTCCATTAACGGTGAGCCGCTGTGGCCCGCCGACCTGCACCTGATCGGCAAAGAGATCCTGCGCTTCCACGCCATTTACTGGCCCGCGTTCCTGATGGCGGCGGCCGAGGCGGAGCCCACCGGCAAATGGGCGCTGCCCAAAAAAGTGTTCGCGCACGGCTGGTTGCTGTTTGAGAACGATAAGATGTCGAAATCAAAGGGCAACATCGTCCGCGCGACGCCCATCCAGCAAGTGATGGGCGCCGACGCGCTGCGCTACTTCCTGTTGCGCGAAGTGCCGTTTGGCTCCGATGGCAGTTTCTCGTTTGACGCGCTGGTCACCCGCTACAACGCGGATTTGGCGAATGGACTAGGCAATCTGGCCGCTCGAACACTGGCAATGATTGCGCAGTATCGCGGAGGCAAGGCACCGGAGTCGGCGGCCACCTTTGACGAGACGCGCGCCGCTGCCGCCGCCGCTTATGAGCGGTTTGAGTTCCACAAGGCGCTGGAAGCCATCTGGTCCCTGATCGGTGACATGGACCGCTACATCGTGGCCCATAAGCCCTGGGAACTGGCCAAGCAGCAGAAGGACGCCGAGCTGGACGAAGTGTTGGGGCGCTGCTTTGCAGCTCTCAAGGTGATTTGTGAGTTGGCGTCGCCCGTCATTCCGGAGTCGGCCGCGCGCATCCAGGCCCAATTGGCCGGTGGCGCGCTGGGTCCGATCTTCCCGCGGGCCGATGCCAAAGAAGTGATTCCCAAAATGCTCGAACTCGAAAAAGAAGAACTGGCGCGGCAAGCGCAACTGCTGGGCAAGGCCCCGGTGGAAGAAATGAAAGTCGAAGCCCCGGCGGAGCCCATGAAGATGATGGTGGATGGCGTGGCTGACCTGGCCCCCGAGATCACCATTGACGACTTCATCAAGGTCGATCTCCGCGTCGGCATCATTGTCTCGGCGGAAGCCGTGCCCAAGGCTGACAAGCTGCTGCACCTGAAGATCGACATCGGCGAAACCAAGGGTCCGCGGACCATCGTGGCCGGCATTGCGCTGGCCTACAAGCCGGAACAGCTGATCGGCCGCAAGGTGGCCATCGTCGCCAACCTCGCCCCGCGCAAACTGCGCGGCATTGAATCGCAGGGCATGATCGTGGCGGCGTCGCTGGAAGGCGGTTCCCCGGCGCTGGTGTCGTTCCTGGAAGAAGTGCCGGTGGGCGCACGGCTGAAGTAGCGCTGCTGTGATTGACTCGCACTGCCACCCGGACGATAACGCGTTTGACGCCGATCGCGACGCGATGATGGAGCGCGCCCAAGCGGCGGGCATCACCACCATCCTTGCGATCGACCCGTCACCCGAATTTCTCGATCAATACAGCTGTTTGCTGGGCAGCGTGGGCGTCCACCCGCACCAAGCGGCTGAAACGACGCCGGATACGATTCCCCATCTAAGGCAGCGCGCGCAGCATCCAAAGATTGTGGCGATCGGCGAGATTGGTCTCGATTACCACTACGACTTCGCGCCGCGGGATGTGCAGCGGCGCGTGTTTATCGACCATTTGCGTTTGGCGGCGGAGCTGAGTTTGCCGATCATTATCCATACGCGAGAAGCCTGGGACGACACTTTTGCGGTGCTCGAGGAGCACTGGCAGGGGACGGGCATCATGCACTGCTTTTCGGGTGGCCCGAAAGAGGCGGAACGGTCCGTCGCCATGGGGTTCCACTTGGCGTTTGGCGGCGTGATCACGTTTCCCAAAGCCGTAGAGGTGCAGGAAGCGGCGCGGTGGGCGCCGGCGGATCGGATTTTGCTGGAGACCGATGCGCCATATTTGGCACCGGTGCCCAAGCGTGGGAAAAGGAACGAACCCGCGTTGATGGTCCATACCGCCGCCCGGCTGGCGGAGCTCCGAGGCACCACGGTGGCCGAAATTGAGCGCCAGACGACCGCCAATTTCCATCAGCTGTTCAGCGCCGCCTTGGGCGGCCGGATTACACTAGGGGTTCCCGGATGAGTTTTGGAAAACTAGGCGCCGCCCTCACCGCTCGCGAGATTCAATCCCTGGTTGCCGGGGATTTGGAGAAGGCCGAAGCGTTTATCACGGACGAGTGCGTTGGCTCGGTGGAGCAGATCTCCGAGATCGCCCGCTACCTGCATTCCGCAGGTGGCAAACGCATCCGGCCTACCCTGCTGTTGCTGTCGACGCGTTTGTTCCGGGAACCGGATACGCAGGCGATCCAGTTGGCCGCCGTCGTTGAAATGATCCACGCGGCGACGCTGGTCCATGACGACGTCATCGACATGGCCACCACGCGCCGCGGCCGGCCTTCGGCCAACGTCATTTGGGGCAACCATGCCAGCGTGCTCGCGGGTGACTGGATGTACATGCAGGCGTTCCAGGTGGCCCTCCGCCAGCGGAACTTCCATGTGCTGGATGTGCTGATCAGCCTCACCCAGATGATGGTGGAAGGCGAGCTGATCCAGCTGCAGCGGATCGGGCGGATCGATGTCTCCGAAACCGATTACATGGAGCTGATCGACCGCAAGACGGCCGCCCTGTTCTCCGCCTGCGCCCGCCTGGGTTCGATCGCCGGCGGCGCGGATGAAGCGCAGGAACAGCGGCTGTCGGAGTTTGCCTGGAACCTCGGCATGGCCTTCCAGTTGGTGGACGACCTGCTTGATTTCACGTCCCGCGAAAAGATTTTGGGTAAGCCCGTGGGCAACGATCTGCAGGAAGGCAAGGTCACGCTGCCGCTGATCTATGCGCTGGAAGACGCGACGCCGGCCGAACGCCAGTTGGTGGAGACGGTGCTGCGCGACGGCAACTATTCGCGCGTCCCGCTATCGCGCATCCAGGACCTGATCAAGGACAAACGCGGCATCGACCGTGCTCGCGAACGTGCGCAAGCCTTCACCGACCGCGCGCGGCAGCTGATCGCCACCTTCCCTGAATCTCGCTACCAGGCCGCGATGGCGGCCGTCACTGATCTGGTGACGGAGCGCGACCGCTAGATCGCCGTCATCTTTGGGAATCGCTTCCGCGATCTGCCATTCGGACGCCATTCGGCATCCCGCCGCCGTGACCTGATCTGCCTGGTCCATTGTTTGCCATCATGCCCGATGGCCTCCGGCTTGCACCTACTGCGGCATGACCCGCACCAATGTCCAGATCGCCGCGTTGGCCTTCACACTCATCGTCAGCGCCCAGATGCACGCCCAGTCGATCCGGGCCACCATCACCGGGGGCGACGGGGATGGAAAGTGCACCTTTGAGGTGCTAGTGGACGGCGCCGCCGATATCGAGATTTCGGGTGACCGTGGCATTATCCGTCAGCTGAGCGGCCAACCGGCCCAGTGGCGGCGTCTCATCTGCAATCAGCCGCTGCCCAATAACCCCGGTCAATTCCACTTCAAGGGCATCGATGGCCGGGGCAGCCAGCAGCTGGTGCGGGACCCGAACTCAAGCGGCGGCGTCGCCGTCATCCGCATCGAAGATCCCAAGGGCGGCGCCGAAGGTTACACCGGCGACATCGAATGGCGCGGCGGTAGCAACAACTTTGGCTACTCGGGCGGCATTGGAAACTGGGAAACCGGCCGCATGCCGAATGGCAACTGGAACGGCGCCATCTCCAACCGCGATGCGCTGAACATCTGCCGCACCCAGGTGATGGAAAGTCGCAATGTCCCAGCCAACCGCGTGACGGTGCGGCGTGGCCGGGTTGAGCCGGATGGCGACTCCCGCGTCGACTTCTCCTTCCGCAACGCGAAAGGCGTCACCAAGAACGGATTCTGCAATGTCTCCTCCACCGGCCAGCTGGTCCAGTTCCAGCTGGAAGGCGGACGCAACGGGACCCGCACCTCCTGGGCGCAAGCGCTAACGCTATGCCAGGATGAGGCCAGCCGCAACTGGGGCGTCTCCCCCGGTGATGTCCGTGTCCAACATGGCCTCGACCCCGGCAACGGCAGCTACCTGGTGAACTACCAGGCAATGGACCGCAACCAGCGGATCCGCACCGGCACCTGCCGCATCTCGGCCACCGGCGACATGGACCAGTTCCGCCGCCAGTAGTGGCCTTTGGCCGCTTCCGCTGAACTCAAGAAAGAACGCCACCATGACCATTCTTCGCACCACCACCTGGGCCGCTACTGCCATACTGCTGTGCTTCGGCTCAGTAGCCTCACTTGACGCCGTGCCCCAGAAAGACAAGGAAAACCGCGGCCGCGAGAAGCAGGAGCGCCGTCAACAGCAAGTGCAAGAGCGCCGCTCCCAGCAGCAAGCGCGCACGTGGCAGAAGCAGCGCACGTGGGCGCCCCAAGGCGCCTGGCCCCAGAACCGCGGCTGGCATCAACACCAGGCGGCCCAGTGGCAGACGCAGCATCGCAGCTGGCCGCAGCGCGGCGGCTATGGCGGCTACGTGATTCCGCAGAATCGGTTCGTGCTGCAGTTCGGCCGCCAGCATGGCTTCCGCTTGCAGAACCGTCCCCTGATTGTCGGTGGCTATCCCCGGTTCAACTACGGTGGCTACCAGTTCATGATGGTGGACCCGTGGCCGGAAGGCTGGGGACCCAACTGGTACTCCACCGACGACGTCTACATCGACTACGACGACGGCTACTACCTCCACAACCGGCGCGACCCCGGCATCGGCATCGCCATCAGCATCGTCTTCTAGCGACGTTCGCCGAACTTGGCCAACCGCATGCTGCCGCATGGCGGCTCGGAACCGGCCTTGCGGTTGGCCAACACGGCTGCATGCCCTGACGGTGTAAAATCCAGCGATGCTGGATACCGTCATTCTGGTGGCCTACTTTGCCATCGTCTTCGCCATTGGCTTCTATCATTCGCGCAAGGAACGCACGGCGCGGGACTACTTCCTCGCCGGGGAGAACGTGGGCTGGGTGGCCATTGGCCTCTCGCTGTTCGCCACCAATATTTCAAGCGAACACTTCATTGGCCTGGCGGGTTCCGGTGCCACCAGCGGCTTGGCGGTGGGCTGCTATGAATGGTCGGCCAGCTTCTGCCTGTTCATCCTGGGCTGGCTGTTTGTGCCCTTCTATCTGAAGAGCAAGGTCTATACGATGCCCGAGTTTCTCGAGCGCCGTTTTGGCCCCGGGTGCCGCTGGTATCTCACCATCGTTTCGCTGCTCGCTTACGTCTTCACCAAGATCTCCGTGCACCTGTTTGCTGGGGCGATCCTGATGCGGGAGGTGTTTGGCTGGGACTATGTCACCTCCTCGGTGCTGCTGGTGCTGGCCACCGGCATCTACACCATCACGGGCGGACTGGCGGCGGTGATCTATACGGACCTGTTCCAGGCCGTGCTGCTGATCCTGGGTGCGATCGTCCTCACCGTGCTTGGTCTGGACAAGGTGGGCGGTTTTGAAGGGCTGCGCGCCACGCTGCCGCCGGATTTCTTCCACATGATCAAGCCCAACGATGACCCGGTCTATCCCTGGGTGGGCACCATCTTTGGCAGCTTGATTTTGGGCATCTGGTATTGGTGCACTGATCAGGTGATCGTGCAAAAGACATTGAGCGCCAAGTCGCTGACGGACGCGCGCAAGGGCACGTTTCTCTGCGCGGCTTTGAAGATCCTGCCGGTCTTTATCCTGGTGCTGCCGGGCTTGATCGCCAAATCGATCTGGCCCACCGAAGTGACGGGCGACAACGCCTTTCCGATGCTGGTGAAGCGCCTGTTGCCGCCCGGCGTTTCGGGTCTGGTGGTGGCCGCGCTGCTGGCCGCGCTGATGTCGGCCATGAGCTCCGTGCTGAACTCCTGCTCGACGCTGGTGACGATGGACATCTACCAGAAGATCCGCCCCAAGGCGAGCGAAAGCCAACTGGTGCTGGTGGGCCGCGTCGTCACCGGTGTGGTGGTGGTGCTCAGCATCGCTTGGATTCCCTTCATCAAGTACCTCTCCAACGAGATGTATCAATACCTGCAAAGCGTTCAAGCTTATGTCGGCGCGCCCATCACCGCCGTCTTCCTGACCGGAGTGCTGTGGAAGGGGGCCACGGAGCGGGCGGCGTTCACCACCTTGATCGTGGGCGGAACGGCCGGAGCGCTGCGCTTTCTGCTGGACATTCTGCGCAATGCGTTCCACCTGGACCTGGGGCCGCTGAATGCTGTCGCCGCCTACAGCTTCCTCAACTTCAGCGTCATCGTGTTTCTGGCCTGTGTGGCGATGATGGTGGGCCTCAGCCGGGCCTCAGAGGTGCGGCGGGATATCGATGGCCTGACACTACAACGCTCCGGCTTCCAGTTCGCCACCGGCGACCTGGCCTGGACCGGCCTGGTTGGCTGCACCATCGTGGGCCTGTGGGTCCACTTCGCCTGACAATTACCCGGCCGACAGATAGTTCGGCACTGGGCGGCGAATGGGAGTAGCCTTAACCCAGCTACATGTTTTCTGCCTTTGCCGGATTGTTCTCGCCGCGATGCCCGTTCTGCCGCTCCATCGTCATCCGGCGGGTGGGGGTTCGCAACGGCTTTGAGCAGGCCCTGTTCTGGTTGCTCCAGCCTTACCGTTGCGAACTGTGCGGGCATCATTTCTTTCTCGTCCGCTGGCAAGCGCCCGCCGAAAGCGCGGCCTGACGGCTAGGCTGTTCCCGGAATCTCCCAGGTTTCGCCCGGCTCAAACATCTTGAAGCGTTGCAATGGCCGGTGGCCGAGCATGTGTTCCAGGAAGCGCTGGCCATGTTCGGGGGTGGCGGGTGCGGGTACCAGCCATGGCAGCTGTAGCTGCTCCGCCAGATCGGCGGCCTGTGCCTCTGTAAACGTGTCCGGACCAATGGAGACAATCGCGACATTGGGGCTGTAGGGGCGTAGCCGATCTGCCAACTCCGAGTACGGAACGCCACGGCCGGAATGGAACACGGTGCACGCTCCAAAGCGCGCCATGAAGCCGATCTGGGGGAAGCCGCCGATGGGCGTGTAGTCCAGTTGCGGCACGCCATCCTCATCGCGCCGCGCTGCTGGGACGCCGTAGATGCGGCCGTACTCGCCATTCTTGAAATACTCGACGCGGAGCGCGGCATCGGTGGTGGTCATCCGGTGATAGTCCAGCCCCTGGGCATGCGCGTACTCGCCAATGCCTTTGGGCAGCACCATCTTGGCGTGTGTAGACGCGGCGAGAATCCCGGTGAGCACCGGGACATTGAGCGATGGCCGTCCGCCGACGATCACCATGTCGGCGTCGGCCACCGGCCCCGCCTCCGGACCGGGCTCCAGGTAGAAGCTGATGCCGCGGTAGCGGACGGCAAACGTTGGCCCGCCGCACCATTCAAGGGAAACACCGGCGGTGGGTGTGTCGAGTCGGCTCATGCTGGGGATTCTCCTGGCGCGTGCTGCTTTTCCGCTCGGCTGCCGTCCGGCGTCGCCGCCCGGACCAACCGGTCCCGGACACCCGCCCACGCGGGTGTATCCGGCGGAAGGTACACTGCGATCCAATCGTAGTTCATTCGATCCAGGCGATGAAGCGTGGAGTAGAGCTCCGCCGCGCATTGGAGCGGATCACCAGGCAGAACCCACCGGTAACCGTTGCCCTGAATGGGCGGCGGACCCAGGATCAAGGGCGTACTCGGGCTGTAATGGCGCGCATGTTGGCCCGGCGCGGCATGCGCCGCGCCTTCCGCCGGAGCTTCGCCGGACGCCACGCCTTCCAGATGCAGCACGCCCGGCCGCAGCAGCACCGGCACGGGCCCGGCCAACGAGACCACCGTCGATTCAATCCCCACCGCGGCGGGTCCGCCATCGAGAAAGTAGTCCGCCAGTCCGGCGCGAACATGTTGCGATTCAGTGGGGGACAACTGCATGAACGGGTTGGCACTGGGCCCGGCAATGGGCACCCCCGCCGCGCGGATCAAGGCCAAGGCCACCGGATGATCCGGGATCCGGATCCCCACCGTACCCAGGCCCGCCGTCACCCGGTCCGGCACGTGGGCGGCTTTGGGGAGCACCATCGTCAATGGTCCAGGCCAGTATCGCTCCGCCCACTGCTGCGCGAGCGCGGGCCAGTTGCGTGTCAACGAGCGAGCCATCTCGATGTCGGCCACATGCACGATCAAGGGACTTGAGGCGGGGCGGCCCTTGGCGGCGAAAATGCGGTTCACCGCCGCCTCATCCAGCGCATTGGCACCCAAGCCATAGACGGTCTCCGTCGGAAACGAGACCAGCCCGCCGGCGCGGATAATGCGCGCGGCTTCGGCGATCTGGCCGGCGTCAACCATCCCGCAGGCCCCGTGCGCCGGCTGACCTAGTCGTCGAGATCATCCTTGCCGTCTCCACCCGCGGTCTTGCCGGTCTTCTTGTAGACCAGAAAGGCATGCATCAGCGCTTCCAGGTCGCCATCCAGCACGCGGTCCACGTCGCCCACGGCCAGCTTGGTGCGATGGTCCTTGATCATGCGGTAAGGCTGCAGGACGTAGCTGCGGATCTGGCTGCCGAAGTTGATTTCGAGCTTGGTGTCTTCCAGCTTGCGCTGCTCAACCCGCTTCTTGTCCAGCTCAAACTCGTACAGCTTCGCCTTCAGCTGCTTCATCGCGCTGGCCCGATTCTTGTGTTGGCTGCGTTCGTTCTGGCACTGCACCACGATGCCGGTAGCCAAGTGGGTCATGCGGACCGCGGATTCCGTGCGGTTGACGTGCTGGCCCCCCGCGCCGGAGGCCCGGAAGACGTCGGTGCGGATATCATCCGGCTTGATCTCAATCGGCACATCATCATCCACCTGCGGATACACGAAGACGGAGGCGAACGACGTCTGCCGCCGGGCGGCGGAATCAAAGGGCGAAATGCGGACCAGCCGGTGCACGCCCACTTCACTCTGCAGCAGGCCGTAAGCGTATTCGCCATTCACTTCGAAGGTGACCGACTTGATGCCCGCGCCGTCGCCTTCCAGCCGGTCGGTCACTTCAGTGGAGAAGCCATTGCGCTCCGCCCAGCGCAGGAACATGCGGAGCAGCATCTCGGCCCAATCTTGAGATTCCGTGCCACCGGCGCCGGGGTGGATGGTCATGATGGCACTGCGGACATCATTCTCGCCCGACAGCAGCATCCGCGTTTCCAGCTTTTCGACGCGTACCTGGAACGTCTTCATCTCCCGCGCGATGTCACCCAGCACGTCCTCGCCTTCGCGGGCGAGTTCGAACAGCGTGTCGACGTCCTCGATGGAGGCACCCACCGACGCGTCCTCCGCCAGACCTTCTTCCAGGCGCTTGCGCTCCTGCATGATCTTCTGGCTCTTCTCGGGGCTGTTCCAGAAATCCGGATCGCTGATTAGCTTTTCGAGTTCAGCAAACTTCGCACGCTTGCCGGGCGCGTCAAAGATAGCTCCGCACAGACGCAGCTTGCTGGCGGAGCGGGGCGTATTCGCGCTCGAGTTCTTCGAGAGTCATGGACAAACTTCAGTTTAACAACTGGGTGACGGGCCCGGACGCCCAAACCACGCGAAACGTTCGATTCGGTGATAGCGTGGGCATAAATGGCAGAAGCTACCGAAGCAGTCGAGCAGCTCCTCCGCACCGGCTATCAAGCCCGTCGCGATGATCGCCCGGCGGACGCGATGCAGACCTTCCACCAAGCCGCCAGGGCGGCGGAGGCGATGGCAGGACCAGAAGGCGCGGAATTGCGGGCGCGCGCCGTCACCGGTCTGGGCCAAACGGAACGGGACCAGGGGCACCTCGCGCAAGCGCTGGCCCACTACCAGGAAGCGGCCGCCATTTTCCGGGGAACCGCCAACGCGGCCCGGCTGGCCCACACCGTTCGCCATGTCGGCGACATTCATCAGCAAATGGACCAGCCCGCGCTGGCTGGCCCTTGCTATCAGGAAGCGCTGACTCTCTATCGGGCGCTGCCTCAAACCGGGCCGGGCGAACTGGCCAATGCGCTTCGCAGTTGGGCGCTGTTTCAGCAGGGACGCGCTTCTGCCGCCGAAGTGGCGGCCCTATGGCGTGAGACCCGCGACCTCTATCGTGCCGCCGGCATCGAGGCGGGCGCACTCGAAAGTGAGCGGCACCTGGCGGCCCTGGGTGATCGCGCATGACAGAATGAGTCCGTGGCCACCACAGTGGGCGTTGGCGTCGACGGATACATACCGGCTCCGCTCAATGCGGGTGACCGCTCCCCGCAGATTTTTCCGGCGGGAATAAACCGCCCGGCAGCGCTGATCTCTCTGCTGTATGGCACTCTCCCACCCGATGGAGCGCTGGATGGCCGGTGATATGAGCGACGCCCAGGCATCTTCCGGCATCGCCCAAACGGCCTCGGCTAACTTTGAGACCGAGGCGATGCCTCACCTAAACGATTTGTACCGGTCGGCCGTCCGCATTCTGGGCGATCCGCAACGGGCCGAAGATGTCGTGCAGGAAGTCTACCTACAGGCCTGGAAGTCGTTTCACCGCTTCGAAACGGGTACCAATTGCCGGGCGTGGCTCTACAAGATCCTGTTTCATTGCGTCCATCATCACCGGCGTAAGTGGTTCCGTTTCCCGCTGTTGAAAGAGACCGAGGAGTTTCTTGAGTCGAATCTGACCGCCCCGGCCGTGATCCCGGAACAGTTGACCGACGCTGACATTGTGGCGGCGCTCGATCAGATTCCCGGTGACTTCCGGGCGGCGGTCCTGCTGGTGGACGTGGAAGAGTTTGCTTATAAAGAGGCGGCCGACATTCTGGGAATTCCCATCGGCACCGTGATGTCCCGGCTGAGCCGTGGACGTAAGCTACTAAGGGAGCATTTAGCCGACGTGGCGCAATCGTATGGCCTCGGGCGGACCGCAAAGGCCAAGCAATCATGAGTTCTCAACCGCCCCATCTCCCGCCTGAGCAAGCCCCCCACAACCGGCTACGGCAGGCCGTGCGCGGAGCGGCGGCTCCCCCGCATCTCCAAGTGAAGATCCGGCAGCAACTGGACCAGGAGCGTCAGCGCAAGGCCACTGCCCTCTGGGCGCGTCCCTGGGTGCCGGTGGCGGCGCTGCTGCTGGTGGGCGTAGCGGGGGGCTTGATGTATCGCGCCGGCCATCGCGCATTGCCGGTGGATCCGCAGGAGGTGGAATCGGCCGCCCTGCTGAGCAACGTGTCGCAGACGATGCGCCCCGGCTTGGATGACCACCTGCATTGTTCCGTTTACGGCGGCAACCCTGTGCCGGACCGCATGCCGGCGCTGGCCGAAGCCGTTCAGGATTTGCCGCCCCAGTTCCGTGAACTGCTGGCCGCCGTTCAGCGCCATATCCCGGAGCAGTTCCGGATCTACTCGGCCCACGAGTGCCTTCGCAGCGGCCGGAAGTTTGTCCATTTGCAGTTAACAACTGACTCCCAGCTGTTGTCAGTGATTGTTACACGCCGCGGTGTCGACGAGTCGTTTGTGCGGGACAAGATCATCCCCTCCCTGGCCGGGTCCGGGACTTCGATCTACCAGGCCAAAACACTCCGCTTCCAGCTGGCGGCCCTGGAAACCCGCGACTATCTGGCTTACGTGGTCTCCGACCTATCAGAGCAACAGAATCTCGACCTGATGACCGCCATGGCCCCCGAGATCCGGCTGGCGCTCCAAAAGCTGGAAAGCTAGATTCGGACGGTGGGCCCAGTCCCCGCCAAGCCTACACCACCAAGCCGTACCTGGCTCTTCCCCCAACGGCGCTCTCCGCTACCCTGGAATCAAGGGAGCGTAAGCTTTGAAGCATGTACTGGTGGTGGGGGGCGGCCTTTCCGGCCTCAGTGCTGCCTACCAACTGGAGAATGATGGCGCGCAGGTCACGCTGGTGGAGCGCGAAGCGCGACTGGGTGGGTTGCTCGAAACCCGGCTGGTGGACGA
>JBIKMK010000470.1:0-4136 GCA_044359315.1 Bryobacteraceae bacterium
CCAGAAACGGCAGCGTGTACTCACCTTCAGCACCGGTGGCGGTCTCTGCGCGAGCCCCGGTTTCAGTGGACAGGGCCGTAACCTTCGCCCCTGGAATCGCGGCCCCGGTCGGGTCCGTCACCCGGCCCGATAATGTAGAGCGGAACTCCTGGTTCCAGACAAGGCCCAGCGAGAGCACGAACGTGATGCATCCCCGAAGAATCATATTCGTTATTCAAACACACCAGTGTTAAGAATCCGCATCAGCCTTCTTTCATCGTCCCGGTGGAGGGCCATTGACCTTGAGGCCGGGAAGCAGTAGAACTAGTGCTGCATGATCACTCGTCGAGAAGTTCTGGCGGCCCTGGCGGCTGCTCCGGCGGCCGTTGCTGCCCACCCGCGCTACAAGCTGGGCGTCACCACCAATACGCGTGGCGGTTGGGAGAACGACACGTGGCTGGCCTTCCGTGAAGCCAAAGCCGCGGGTTTTGACCACGTCGAAACGTTTATCCATTACTTCAAGGAGGCCTGGGACAAGAACGAGCCAGCCCTGCTTCAGCCGCGCATCGCCGAGATTGGCGTCCAGTTTGTCACCATCTCGAACGGGGCACCGATGGAGATGCACTTTGAAGATCCCGCCAAGCAATCGACCATCATCAAGGAGCATGTCAAGCTGGCCCAGTTTGTGAAGGCATTGGGTTGCACCCACCTGAAGTGCAACGCCGGTCCGCCACGCGTGATGGGCAATACGGGAGAGGACCTGCGCCAGATGGTGAAGGTCTACAACGAACTGGGTGCGCGATTGAGTGAGATCGGCATGATCTTTGCGCCCCATGCCCACATGTGGAGCCAGTTTGAGACGCGCCGAGAAGTGGAATACATCCTGGAGCACACCAACCCCAAGCTGGTCCGCTTCGTGCTCGACACCGGGCATATCACGATGGCGGGCATGGACCCGGTGGCGCTGGCGCGTACGTTGGGGCACCGGATCGTCGAGTTCCATTTGAAGGACGTCCACGCGCGGTACCGGGGCGGGGCACGGGTGCGCATCGACCGCAATGATTCATTGAAGGACCCGATATTCTTCGCGCTGGGTACATCGGGCGGCGTCGACTTCCCCGGCTTGGCCGATCATCTGGCCACCATTGGTTGGTCTGGCTGGCTGACGTGTGAGCTGGATAGCTCACCCATGCGGCCGCCGATTGAGGGCGCGAAGATCAACCGGGGTTACATGAGGGATAAGTTCGGGGTTTAGGGCTTCAGCGCTACACTGAGCTTCGTGAGCTTCCCCATTACCCGCATGCGCCGGATGCGCGCCACTGAAGGTCTACGCCGTCTGGTCCGTGAAACGCGCCTCGCACCCGAGCAGTTGGTGCTGCCCTTGTTTGTCTGCTCGGGCGAAGGCGTTCGCCGCGAGATTTCTTCGATGCCCGGCAACGCGCAGCTCTCCATTGATGAACTGGTGAAGGAGTGCGCGGAAGCCAAGTCGCTCGGATTGGGTGGCGTGATCCTGTTTGGCATTCCGGAGCACAAGGACGAGCAGGCCTCCGGTGCTTATGACGACCAGGGAATTGTCCAGCGGGCGCTGCGGGCCTTGAAGCGGGAAGTGCCGGGCTTGGTGCTGATCACGGACGTTTGCAATTGCGAGTACACCTCACATGGGCACTGCGGCCTGGTGGAAGGCAATGATGTGGTCAACGATCCGTCGCTGGAGTGGCTGGCCAAGGCGGCGGTGTCGCACGCGAAGGCGGGTGCGGACATCGTGGCTCCGTCAGACATGATGGACGGCCGGGTGGCGGCCATCCGGGCGGCGCTGGACCGCGACGGCTTCACCAACACCCCGATCCTCTCCTACGCCGCCAAGTTCGCCAGCTGCTTCTATGGCCCGTTCCGCGAGGCTGCCGAATCCACTCCTCAGTTCGGTGACCGCCGCAGCTACCAGATGGATGCCCCCAACGCTCGGGAGGCCATGCGGGAAATGGAGCTGGACCTGGAAGAAGGCGCGGACATGCTGATGGTCAAGCCCGCGATGCCGTATCTGGATCTGCTGGCCAAGGCTCGGGAGCGGTTCGATGTGCCGCTGGCTGCCTATCAGGTGTCGGGCGAATTCTCCATGATCCACGCCGCCGCTCAGCGGGGCTGGATTGACCTTGATCGAGCCATGATGGAAAGCCTGATTTCCATCCGCCGCGCCGGGGCCGATTTCGTGCTGACGTACTTCGCCAAAGCCGCCGCCCGCGCACTCTAAGTCTTTTTTAGAGAACAGGATACAAGTATACTGTTCTCTTTCATTTCAAAATATTTATAGTGCCATAATGATGATTCGATAGTGGTTAGCAACCACACTGTAATGTACTGTTGACTTCAAATTGCGGTGCGGATGAGCTACAATTCTCAAGAAGTCGTTAACCGGACCTTAGACGCCGCCTATGGGCATCGAGTTCCAGCTTCGAGGGGAAAATTATGAAATCTCACACTCTGAGTCGAGTGGGGACCGCGCTTGCTGCGCTGGTTCTTGCCGGGCTCTCTGTATTCGCTCAATCCGACAACTCATCCGTGTCGGGTATCGTCAAGGATCCTAGCGGTAGTGCTGTTCCGAACGCCAAGGTGGTTGTGCGCAACGAAAGCACGGCCTTTGAGCGCGCAGTGACCACCAACACCACGGGCTTTTACACTGTCACCAACATTCAACCTGGTTTCTATACCGTCGTTGTTGAGGCCGCCGGCTTTAAGACTGCCAGCCGCTCCCGCAACAAGCTGGAAGCCGCCCTGCCGTTGTCGGTCAACTTTGACCTCACCGTCGGTGCCGTGTCGGAAACCGTCAATGTTGAGGCGAACGCCGCCCAGTTGAACACGGAATCCTCCACTGTCGGCAAGACCGTCGAACAGATGCAGATCCAGAACATGCCGCTCAACGGCCGCAACCCGCTGTTTCTGGCCATGTTGAAGCCCGGCGTCCGCCGCGGTTCGCCGATGACCGGTTTCAGCTACGGTCTCGATTCCGGCGGTCTCACCATCAATGGTGGCCGTTCGCAGGATTCACTCATCACCTTTGACGGCGCCGTCGGCGTCCGTACCCGCGCCAATGGCACCTCGGTCACCAGCGCCGATGCCGACACCATTCAGGAAGTGCAAGTGCTGACCGCCGGTTACCAGGCCGAATACGGCCGTTCCAGCGGCGGCCAGATCCGCATGGTCACCCGCTCCGGTGGCAAGAATTTCCACGGTTCGTTCTACGAGTACCTGCGCAACAACAAGTTGGATGCCAACACCTGGGCCCGCAATCGCAACGCGGCCACCAACTTTGCGCCGGTCAGCAAGTTCAATCAGTTTGGTTGGAACCTCAGCGGCCCGGTGATGATCCCGAAAGTGTTCAATCAGAGCCGTGAGAAGCTGTTCTTCCTGTTCGCCCAGGAATACGTCACCCGCCGCCAGGAAGACACCACCTTCCAGCGCGTGCCCACGGCGGCGATGCGCACGGGCAACTTTGGTGAACTGCTGGGGGCCAACATCTTCTACGGCGCGCCCCGCGTCATCAACGATCCGGTGACCGGCCAGCCCTTCCCGGGCAACGTCATTCCGCAGAACCGTCAAAGCCCCAACGGCATGGCCTTCCTGCGCACCTATCCCGCGCCCAACGGTGCCTTCCAGGGCAACACTAACTTCTTCCAGGTCCGTCCGGGCTGGCAGGATCAGCGCAAGGATACGGTTTCGATCGACTACAACCCGTCGGCGAACCACTTCATCAAGTTCCGCCACAACAACTACAACTGGACCGCCCTCGACACGTTCCGTGGCGGCTTTGACTACGCCATCACGGACTGGTCCCGTCCGAACAAGACTGCCAGCCTGGGTCACACCTGGACTGTCAGCCCGACGGCGATCAACGAGTTCCTGGTGTCAGCCTCGGTGGACCGCGTCTTCATCGGCATCGATCGCACGGGCGAGCGCTACCTGCGTTCGCGCTCTGGCATCAACTACCCGTACCTGTTCCGTGAGCGCAAGGAAATTGACGACAAAATTCCCACGATCGTGATCCCCAACTTGGGCACCATCGACGGCGGTCCGTACCCCGCCAGTTCCTCCGGTCCGATCTACCAGATCTCGAACAACTTCACCAAGATCTTGGGCAACCATACCTTTAAGGTGGGTGCGTT
>JBIKMK010000469.1:0-4136 GCA_044359315.1 Bryobacteraceae bacterium
CGGGTTGGATTGCGGGATGGCACCCGGGTTGCCCGCGATGCCACCGACGTAGCCCGCTCCGCCGCCGCTCTCGCGCAGTTCGCTGAGGGACTTTTCCAGCAGGCGGACGGAGTTGGTGGAATCCTGCAGCAGCTCCGTTTCCGTCCCGAAGCTCATCAGGAAGGCCATATCCTTTTGGCGGATGACTTGGCGGAAGAACAGTGACGCGGCGCGGCGTTCGTCTTCAATCAGGCGGCGCTGGCTGCCGGAGACATCGATCAGCAGGCCGAGCGTGAGCGGCAGGTCGGTCTCCTTGGTGAAGCTTTTGATCTCCTGCAGCTTGCCGTCTTCGCGGATCTCCAAGTCCTCCGCGGTCAATCCGGTGACGTAGGCGTTCTGCTTGTCGCGGACGCTGAACAGGATGTTGACGCGGTCCACATCCACCCGAATCACGGCGTCCTGCTGGGCGCGGAGCAGCCCGCCGCCGGAGAGAAAAGCACCTGCCAGCAGGTGGCGGCGTGATAGTGGATACTCGATTTTGTGCAGCAGGCTTTGCGTCATTTGAACTCGTCCGATCCGATACTCAAACAGATCATCGGCCAAGTGGGACCGTATGCGATCCAATATCGCCCGGCCGATTTTTCCACCCTGGTCCGTTCCATTGTCTACCAGCAGATTAGCGGGAAAGCGGCCGTCACGGTGATTGGCCGCCTGGTGGCCGCTTGCGGCAAGCTGACGCCCACCTCAATTCTACGGCTGACGCCGGAGGAGCTGCGGGCCTGCGGCCTATCGGGCCAGAAGGCTTCCTACATCCGCGATCTAGCTGAAAAGACGCGTTCCCGGCAGCTTAGGTTTCCGCCATTGGCCGCGTTGAGCGATGACGAGGTGATCGGCCACCTGACGCAGGTGAAGGGCATCGGGGTCTGGACGGCGCAGATGTTTCTGATGTTCGCCTTGCAGCGCCACGATATTCTCCCCACCGCCGACCTGGGCATCCGCGCGGCCATGAAACGCGCCTACCAATTGGACGCGTTGCCCAAGCCGGACGAGATGATCGAGATCGCCAAGCCGTGGCGGCCGTGGGCGACCGTCGCCAGCTGGTATCTGTGGCGCAGCCTGGACGGGTCAGCCGAAATCTAGCCGCTTTCCGGCCCGACATCCCGCGCCCGGGATCGGGCACAGAAAGATCGGGCGTCGTACCAGTACCACCAGACAGGGGCTTTCCAAACGGAAGACCTAGCTGGCGGCCGCAGCCGTTACGGCAAATCGGCCTTTGTTTCTCGCGCTGAGCGCGTGGTCTGGACGTCTTGGGCCACCTGGGAGCAGGGCTGCGCGGTCCAGCCGAGCGCAGCCGCTCGAGCGGGTAATGGAAAGCCAGTAAGTGCGCCTGCCGAAGGCGTCCGGTAGTTTCAATTCAGGCCAGCTGAGACGCAACAAGCGTGCAGGGCGAAAGGCCAATCATCCCTAACCCGGATTCAAAACAATCGGAGAGACCCTAATGAAACTGATCAACAAATTCCTGACCGCGGCCTTTGCGATGCCGCTCCTTCTTTGCTCGGCCCAGGCCGGAACCCTCACTGGGGACAACATCAACATCACCCACAACATCCTGCTGGGGAGCTGGATGTACCCTTACTGGGACATGGGAACCGCGGTGGCCCCGTCATCGGTCTACAACTATCAGAGCGGAGTGTACACAGCGCAGGTGAGTGCCAACTCGATTGAGTTCTCATTCTCCTGCTGGGGATGCACTTGGAGCAATTTCAGTGGCTTCAACGGACCCATTGTCACCAATCTGACGCGGCCGGCGTTTCTGGATGTGACGGTTGATCCGTCCACCAACTACAGCGGCTTCGACGCGTCGCGGTTGAGCTTCACCGGCAATCAGATCTTTGTGAATCTGGCGAACCTTTCCATCAATGGCTACATCAAGCTGAACGTCACGGCTGCGGATTCTCTCATCACCAGCCAGGCACCTGTGCCGGAACCGGGCACGATCGGTGCGGCGGCGGCGGGTCTGGCGGGCTTGGCGCTGGCCTTGCGCCGCCGGCGAGTTCAGTAGTCCCACCCCGATAACCTCCCCTCCTTGCCCGGTGGAGCGTTTCGCTCACCGGGCCGCCCTGTTTCCGTGTTGGCGTGACCTAACGCCGCTCAGAGGACCGGTAGACCACTTTGCCGCCCACCAGTGTCATGGCCACCGGAGTGGCGAGCAGCTTTTCCGGAGCCACCGTCAGCGGATTCACCGGCAGCACCACGATGTCGGCCAGCTTGCCCACTTCCAGCGTCCCTCAGAACGGTTCCGGCGCAGGCGGCCAGAGCACCAGCGAGCCACAGTGAGTGGCGAAAGCGGAGAAGCATTCCAGGATTCTGCCATCTGGCGGGGGTACGCTGGAAGCGTGACTGAGATCGACCACCAGAGGGAAAACCGCCACGGCATTCGCCGCCTGGACCTGCCGCTGCCCTGGGAGTTGGGCCAGGTGAATGCCTATCTGGTTCCAGGCGATAACGGCTGGACCTTGGTGGACTGCGGCATGACAACACCGGAGTGTCTGTCGGCACTGGAGACGCAGCTGGCGCGGGAAGGCGTGGCCTGGGGCGACATCAAGCTGCTGCTGCTGACGCACATGCACCCCGATCACATGGGCCTGGCCCCGAAGGTATTGGAGCTGAGCGGGGCCAAGCTGGCGATGCACCGGCGGGAGTTTGCTCTGCTGGAAGAGACGGTGGAGGCGATTGAGCAGAGGCGCGAACCGGACGGCGCGCTCGATTTAGCGCGAACGCCGGCGGAGTTGCAGGCCAAGGTGATCGCGGCCTTCACGGATGTACGCCGCAGCTTTGTGCGGCTGAAGCCGGACCTGCTGCTGGAGGGCGGAGAGCGGCTGGGGGCCGCCCAAGTGGTCTGGACGCCAGGCCATTCTCCGGGGCACGTCTGCCTTCATTTTGACGATGGTTCATTGCTGACCGGCGACCATCTGCTGGAGAACATCACGCCGAACATCAGCTGGATGCCGGGGGAGGATGCGCTGGGGGACTTCATCGCCTCACTGGAGCGGGTGGCCACGCTGGAGTGCGGCACGCTGTACCCATCGCACGGCCTGCCATTTTCCGGGCACCGGGAGTGGGCGGCACAGACGATCGCCCACCATCATGAGCGGTGCGATGAGATCATCACCGCCCTCCGCATCCATCCGCGGACGGCGCATGAGCTGGTGGGAATTCTGTGGCCCCGGCGGCTGTCCTCGTTCCACTACCGGTTCGCCGTTTATGAAGTGCTGGCGCACTTAGAATATCTGCGCGGCCTTAGCCGAACGGTACTAGAACCGGACAGTACGTGGACCAGTACGGCTGATTGATGCCCTAGTATCGGGTGGGGCTCTAACTTAGAGACATGACCGACGCCCTTAAGATTCGCCTTTGGAACTTCACCTACCTGCAGTGCCTGGATCTGCTGACCACGCTGGCATTTTTGGCTCAGGGAGTGCAGGAAGGCAATCCGCTGGTGCGGTTTGCGATGGAGTCGTTCAATCCGGTTGTCGGCCTGGCATTTGTGAAGGTGGTGGCGATGGTGATGGCGGGGTACTGCTGGTACACGCAGCGTGAACGGACGCTGGCGCGCATCAATATGTTCTTTGCTTTCATTGTGGCCTGGAATCTGCTGGCCATGATTATGAACGCGGGCGCGAAGGCGTAGCGGCCCAGTTCGAGGGACAACCGCTCCCTTGCGGTCACGGCTCGGTAATGCATGCTTAACCCGGCACCGCACCCAGGACCGGGAAATGGGGGGAAAGGGTTTATTGGGGCGATGCCGGGTATCTCCAAGCTAAGGCTTTTTCTTACAGACTCAATTCAGTTTGGGGTGACTAGCGACTGCGACGGGGTGAGGCCCGCCGCGCCCGGGCGGAATCGGCGAAAATCGAGAGCATGTCCCTTTCGCTGCGTCTCGCCCTACCGGCCGACGTTCCCCTGATTCTTCACTTCATTCGTGGCTTAGCCGAGTATGAGCGGCTGTCGGACAGCGTGGTCGCCAGTGAAGCGTTGTTGACCGAGACCTTGTTTGGCGCACGGCCTTACGCGGAGGTGATCATCGCGGAATGGGACGGCGCACCGGCGGGCTTTGCGTTGTTCTTCCACAACTACTCCACGTTCCTGGCGCGTCC
>JBIKMK010000471.1:0-4132 GCA_044359315.1 Bryobacteraceae bacterium
AGCGTGATCAAGGAAGTGTTCGGTTGAGACGGCGCGAACTGTTGGCGCTGCCCCTGGCGTGGGGTGCCCTGGGCCGCGCCAGTGCGGCGGGCCAGTACACGGACAAGCTCTGGCAGCAGGCGCTGCCGCTCTACAAGAAGATGCTGGCGCATCCATTTCTCACCGGGCTAGCCGATGGCACGTTGCCGATGGAGAAGTTCCGCTACTACATGCTGCAGGACGCCATCTACCTGGGCCGCTATGCCAAAGCGCTCAACGTCGTGGCCGCCAAGGCGCCCACGCAGGAGGTCAGCCAGTTCTTTTCTGAAGGTGCCATCGGCTGCATCAAAGAAGAGCGGCAAATGCACGCGCAGTACTTTTCGGCGGCTGAATTGAAGGCCGCCCGGATGGCCCCCACCTGTGCCGCCTACACCAATCACATGCTGGCCGTGGCCCATCAAGGCACTTTTGCGGATGGCGTGGCGGCGGTGACGCCTTGCTACTGGATCTACGCCGAAGTGGGGCGCGAGTTGATCAAGCGCGGGTCCAAGAACAAGGACTATCAACAGTGGATCAACCAATATGGTGGCGAGTCCTACGGCGTGACGGTGAAGCGCGAACTGGCCGTGGTGGATGGCCTAACCCACTTTGACGCGGCGAGCTTTGAGGAACATTTTATGGCCAGTGTCCGCTACGAGTATCTGTTCTGGGACATGGCTTGGCGCCTGGAAAAGTGGGAGCCTTAGGCCAGCTTGAAGCAGACCCTGGAGCGGTACTTTGAGTTCGAAAAACTAGGCACCAACTGGCGCACGGAGATCCTGGCCGGGCTGACGACGTTCGTCACCATGGCCTACATCATCTTCGTCAATCCGTCCATCTTGAAGGATGCCGGAATGCCCGTGGCGGCCACCACGGCGGCCACCTGCCTCTCCGCCGCCCTGGGCAGTTTTCTGATGGGCGCCGTGGCGCGGTATCCCATTGCGCTGGCCCCCGGCATGGGCTTAAACGCGTACTTTACCTACGCCGTGGTGAAGGGTATGGGCGTGCCCTGGGAAGTGGCCCTGGGCGCGGTGTTTCTCTCCGGCGCGGCGTTTCTCGTGCTCACCTTGACCGGCGTGCGCCAGATGATTGTCGAGGCCATCCCCAGCGACCTTTACGCCGCCGTGGCCGCGGGCATTGGCTTCTTTATTGCGCTGATCGGGTTGCGGAATGCGGGCCTGATCGTTGCCAGCCCGGCGACGCTGGTGGAACTGGGCAAGCTATCTTCGCCCACCGCGCTGCTGGCCATTGTGGGGCTATTCGTCACGGCCGGCCTGATGGTGTGGAACGTCCGGGGCGCGATGTTGTGGGGCGTAGCCATCACCACCGCCGTGGCGTTGGCCACGGGCCAGACAGCCTGGACCTCCACGGCTTCGCCATTGGCTGCACTCGGCGAGACGGCGCTGAAGTTGGATATTGGCCGCGCGCTCAGCCTGGGCGCGGTGGAGATCATCTTCGTGTTTCTGTTTGTCGATATGTTCGACAACGTTGGCACGCTGGTGGCGGTGGGCAAGCGCGCGGGTCTGTTCGATGCGGCCAACCGTATCCCGCGGGTGGATCGCATCCTGTTGGCTGACGCCACGGCCACCATGGGCGGGTCTCTGCTGGGAACTTCCACCGTGGTCAGCTACATCGAAAGCGCGGCGGGCGTGGCCGCTGGCGGACGCTCCGGAGTCACCGCCATCGTCGTGGCGCTGCTGTTCGTGCTCGCGTTGTTCCTGGTTCCGGTGGCGGGCGTGATCCCGGCGGGGGCCACGGCACCGGCCTTGATTCTCGTGGGCTGCCTGATGATGAAGCACACCGCCGAGATCGCCTGGAACGACCTGGAGGTGGCCATACCGGCCTTCCTGACCATTGCGCTGATCCCACTGACGTTTTCGATCGCCAACGGTCTGGCGGCGGGATTCCTCAGTTACGTGCTGCTGAAGTCCATCCGGGGCAAGCGGGTTCACTGGTTTGTCTACCTGCTGGCTGGGTTGTTTTTGTTGCGGTTCGTCTATCTGGCGCGCGGTTAGCGCGGCGAAAACAGCGGCTCCACTTCGGGTGACAACACCACCCAGAAGCCGTAGACCGCCAGCAGCGTACCAATTGGAAACTCCGCCAGCATCAGCGCACAAACCACCATGGTCAGCTCACGGGACCAAGGGCGGAACTGGCGCAGTCCCATTCCAGCGATCACCATCGGGACCGCCAGCACCAGTGCCACTAACATCAGCACCGAGCCGAGAATCTCCACCATCGGCAGGTTGAGCGATTCGCCCGTACCGGCCTGGGAAGCGTCGATGATCAATGAAAACGGGCTACCAAACAGGGCCATGGCCACCAGCGCCAACAGCGCTCCCATCACGCCAAACATGATTAGCATCGCCCCTAGGATACGTACATGCTGGTCGATACCCACGCCCGCCCTCCGTCAAACCGGCCCGCACAGCGGACCTATGCCCACTCTACCGCGATGAGACCGCGGATGGAGGCACCACGGCACTGGCCGGACGCGCCGGGCGCACTGGTGCCGGGCAACAGTTCTCCGGGCAGACGTCATGGTTGGGTCCGCGAACACCCAGCGCCCGGGCAGGCACTTCCCCCTGCCGCTCCAGCACCAGCTCACGGATCATCGCGATGAACCGCGGGTCCGCGCCGACGGTGCGGGCGCGCCGGATCTGAATGCCTAGCTCCTGGGCCACGTCCACGGCTTCAGTATCCAAGTCATAGAGCACTTCCATGTGGTCCGACACAAAGCCAATGGGGGCCAGGACGGCGTTGCGCGGCGCGATGGCGCGCAGGTGGTCCAGGATGTCAGGCTCCAGCCACGGCTGCGTCGGCGGTCCGCTGCGGCTCTGCCACACCAGATCGAACTCCGCATGGCCGCACGCCTCCGCCACCAGCCGGCACGCTTCGCGCAGTTGAACTGTGTAGTCGCAACTGTCCGCCATTGACATCGGAATCGAGTGAGCCGTGAAGACCAGCCGCGCATCCGGCAGCTCGGCCAAGGCGGCGCGGACATTGTCGGCCATCGGCTCCACAAAGCCCGGATGGTTGTAGTAGACGCGCAGCTTGGCCAGCTCAAGCTCCTCAAAGCCCGCCGCCGTCTTGGCCGCATAGAGGTTCTCGCGGTACTGCCGGCAGCCGGAGTAGCTGGAGAAGGCTGAGGTGACAAACGCAAAAGCGCGCGTCACTCCGTCGGCTTTCATTTGCGCCAGCGTGTCGGTCAGCAATGGATGCCAGTTGCGGTTGCCCCAATAGACGGGCAGCGCCGGACCTTCGGCGGCCAGCAACTCCTTCAGCGCGGCGATCACGGTGCGGTTCTGGTCGTTGATCGGGCTCTTCCCGCCGAAGTGCAGGTAGTGCTCGGCCACTTCGGCCAGGCGCTCCGGTGGGATGCCGCGCCCCCGGGTGACGTTTTCAAGAAACGGCATGACGTCGGCTGGGCCCTCGGGCCCGCCAAAGGAAACATAGAGGATGGCGTCGGACATAAGCTACTCTCTTAGATTCCCATGCTTACTTCGAAGAAGTCTTTTCTGTTGGGCGTCGTACTGGCGGTTTCGACGGCCGGAGCGCAGACGCTGGACCGTCAATATCAGGATGTCGCCGGCCGCCTGGTGGGCGCGGCGCTCACCGACGATGGTGGTTTTGCGAAGCTGACCTGGCTGTGTGACCGCATCGGCGCACGGCTGGGTGGGTCAAAAGCTCTCGAAGAGGCGGTGCGCTGGTCTGCGGCGGAGATGAAGCGCGAAGGGCTGGCCAACGTCGTGACGCCCAAGGTGATGGTGCCGCACTGGGTGCGCGGCGCGGAATCGGCCAAGATCCTCGCGCCCATCGCGCGGCCGCTCACCATGCTCGGTTTGGGCAACAGCGTTGGCACGCCGAAGGAGGGCATCACAGCCGAGGTGATCGCCGTTCGCAACTTCGAGGAGCTGAAGGCGCTGGGCGAGGCAAAGGTGAAGGGCAAGATCGTGCTCTACAACGTCGATTACCAGGGCTATGGCCGCACGGTCACCTATCGCGCCGCCGGAGCATCGCGCGCGGCGGAGCTGGGTGCCGTGGCGTCACTGGTGCGGGCGGTGGGCTCAGCCACTTTGCAAACACCCCACACCGGAGCTTTGAACTATGCCGC
>JBIKMK010000472.1:0-4115 GCA_044359315.1 Bryobacteraceae bacterium
TCCGCCTCGGTTTCCGGCACTACCGGCGGCACTCGCGTATGCTTGCCCTGGGCATCCAGTGCCACAAACGTCAAATACGCGGAGGATGTGTGGCGCACGGTGCCGGTCCGCAGATTCTCGACAATCACTTTCACTCCCACTTCCATCGACGTCGTGAACGCGCGGTTGACGCTGGCCTTCACCACCACTAGCTCTCCAATGTGCACCGGGTGAAGAAACGTCATGTGATCCACCGACGCCGTCACGCAGGGGTGCCGTGAATGGCGGCTGGCGGCGATGGCCGCCGCGATGTCCACCAGGTGCATCACTTTGCCGCCGATCAGGTTGCCCAGCGGATTGGCATCATTGGGCAGCGCCATCTCAGAGATCTCCGAGAGCGATTCGCGGACTGTCCGCGGCTCCAGCGACCGGGGTTCGGGAGTAGGGGGAGTTATCGTTTCAGCCATGCTTGTGCCTGCGTAGAGAGCACCGTGCCCGGCTCGATGGTGGCCAAGCCATCCCACCGCACCGGACGGTGATCCTTCTCCAGGATAAACATCGGCCCGTCCGGGCGTTCACTGAAGCGCACCGCGTCGGCTTCCCGGTCGGGCGGCAGGTGCGGGCAGGGCAGGGCGTAGCCCAGGTTGCAGTGCTCCAGTTGGGTGTCTTCGTCCGGAGTGCCCCCTGCCGTGCAGCGTCCCAGCCAGAACGCCCGCAGCGGCAGCCGGAAAGCCACCGCCCGGCGCGACTTCGTCTGGGGCTCAAAGTAAGGGCACGGCACGCGCTGAATCTTAACACGCCGCCCGATTGAAGATAGCTTGAACGTCACAGCCCGGTATCATAGAGAACATGAGTGCCCGATCCGATGCCCTCCGCCAAATGTTGGCCCAAGACCCGAAAAACAGCTTCGTCCGCTACGGCCTGGCGCTGGACCTGCTGAACTCCGGCGACGGCGAAGGGGCGGTCACCGAGTTCCGCACGCTGATCGAAAACGACCCCAACTACGTCGCCGCCTACTTCCACGGCGGCCGCGCGCTGGAAACCTTGGGCCGCACAGAAGACGCCAAGGCGATCTATCGCGACGGCATTGCCACCGCTCGTAGGACCGGCGATGGTCACACGCTGGGTGAGCTTGAGGGTGCGCTGGCGATGTTGGGGTAAACCCTACAGTTCTGCGAGTTTAAGGACGCGAATACGCCCTGCAACCGGTTCAGTATGGCGCGGCTCCAGGATTCGAGGATTGTTCTCGACGATCAAGTCCGTCATCTCGCACAAGTAATCCATCCGTTCCTCCAAAGTGAGGGACTGGAACCACTGGGCCTTCGCCTCCAGCGATTCGGCCGCCCGGCCGTGGGAAACATGTGCGGCTGACGTCTGCATCGCAGCGCCCTAGAACGGTACGTCGTCGTCAGTAATGCCGGGAGGGAAGTCGTCGTGGCCGCCCGAGGGAGCACCCTGCTGCATCGGACGTCCGCCGCCAGCACGGCGCGGTGCGGACTGCATGCCGCCGCCCTGGAACTCTTCGCCACCGCCGCCTTCGCCACGGCCACCCAGCAGGATCACTTCTTCGGCCACCACTTCGGTGGTGTACTTCTTGTTGCCGTCCTTGTCGTCGTAGCTGCGCGTTTCCAGGCGCCCTTCGACGTAGACCTGCTTGCCCTTCAACAGGTACGTGCCGACATTTTCCTGACGCCACAACACCACGTTGTTCCAGGTGGTGGCTTCTTTCCAATCGCCGGTCTGCTGATCTTTCCAGCGGCGCGAAGTGGCCACCGAGAACTGGGTGACGGCTACTCCCTGGGGAGTAAAGCGGGTTTCCGCATCGCGGCCCAAATTGCCGATCAGGATTACTTTATTGACGCTACGTGCCATGCTCTCCGCAACTTTAGCATGTTCTGCCATAATCGGAAGCGAAGCCCGTCCGCCTGCCACGCGAAGTACATTGAATCCTCCTCCCCAGCCCATCGCCCTGAAACAGTTTGGCCAGGATGGCCCACTGGTGGTGTGTGAATCGGGCATCGCCGGATCGCACTTGAACTGGATGGGCTTGGCCCCGCAGCTGGCCGAGTTCACCCGCGTGTTGGTGTACGACCGGGCTGGCTATGGCGAGTCCGCTCCGCATCCAGCGCCGCGCACGGCGCGCCAGTGCGCCGTGGAGTTGGCGGAACTGCTGGAAGCTGGTTCGCTGGCGCAAGAAAAGCTGATCTTGATAGGACATTCCTTCGGCGGCTTGATCGTTCGTTTGTTCGCCGAACTCCGGCCGCAGCGCGTGGCGGGGCTAATTCTGCTGGACCCGATCTTGATAGGAGAATGGTGGCCGCCCACTCCCGCCTCCCGCCGCCGGTGGCGTCGCGGCGTAACCGCGGCTCGGCTGATGGCCGCCGTCGCCGCAACCGGCCTGCTGCGTCCCTTGCTGGGGAAGGGCGGTGGCGTCGAGTCCGTCCGGCATCCGCGCTTGAAGCAACTGCTGGGCGAGATCGCCAAGATGCCCGCCTGGACCTGGCCGCTGGTGCGCCGCCACTGGTCCCAACCGGGGAGTTTCCGCACCGTCGGCCGATACTTTGCCTCGCTGGAAGCTAGCTGTGAAGATGGAGCCCGATGGGCACCTATAGGAGATTTGCCATTGACCGTGATCTCGGGCGCGCATCTGACGCCGGAAATGCAAGCTGAACACCAGCGCTGGGCCTCACTCTCGTCCCATGGGCGGCACCTGGTGGCCACCCGCGGAGGACACTGGGTCCACTTGGATGCTCCGGAACTCGTGGTGGACGTGGTGCGCCAACACGTGGCGGCCCTCCCATGTTGAGCCCCGCCCGCGCTGCCGCCTGGGACGCTCTGCTGGACGTGCTGGAAGGCGCGCATTCCGATGAAGCGCTGCTCTACCGGTGCATGACACTCGAAAGCCGCGATGCCGGCCTCGCGCAGGAGATGGTGCTGGGCGTGCTGCGGAATCAGCTCGCGCTCGACTTTCTGATGGGCTACTTTGGCGCCCCCCCGCGCCTGGACGACAAGGTCCGCACCGCGCTGCGCCTGGGGATCTTCCAGATGCGTTACCTGGACCGTATCCCGCGCCACGCTGCCGTGGGCGAAAGCGTCGAACTGGTGAAGCGGAACGGCAAACGCTCCGCCGCCGGTCTCGTCAATGCCGTCCTGCGCAAAGTCACGCGGGACCCCGTGCCGTGGCCCGATCGCGAAACCGAATGGTCCTGCCCGGAATGGCTGATGGCCCGTTGGGGAGCGCGCGCGGAGGCCATCGCCGGGCATGCGCTCACCATCCCGCCCAGTGGCATGGACGTCGGCGCGCAGACCATCGTCCCGCTGCTGGAACTGGCTCCTGGCATGACGTTCCTGGACCTCTGCTCGGCCCCCGGCAACAAGACCCGGCAAGCGTTGACCTACTCACCCTCGCTCGTCGTCGCCGCCGACCGCAGTCTGCGGCGCCTGGAAACCGTACCCGGCCACCGGGTCCTGCTGGACGCCACGCAGCCACTACCCTTTCGCCAGATCTTTGATTGCGTCCTGGTGGATGCACCCTGCTCCGGCACGGGCACGCTCGCCCGCAATCCGGAGATCAAGTGGCGCCTCTGGCCGGAAGACTTCCTGCGCCAGCAGCAACGCCAGCGGCTGATCCTGGAGCAAGCGCTGAAAGTGGGGCGCAGGGTGGTCTATTCCACCTGCTCACTGGAGCCCGAAGAAAACGAAGACGTCGTGGCCGGTCTTCCGGTGCTGAAGACCATGCGCCGCTGGCCGGGCGAAGACGAAGGCGACGGTTTCTTTGCGGCTGTGCTCGAAGGCGCGCCGCAGGGTTAGCTGATCCGGCAGCGAAGCCAAATTGTGTTATCATTGTGCACGCAAATGGCGCGGACAACAGAGACGGCAAAAGTCGGGATTCGGGAGTTCCGGGAGAATCTGTCCAGTTACCTGGAATCGCAGACTCCCGTGGCCATCACTCGTCATGGCACCACCATCGGTATCTATGTCCCAACCCGGCCCCAGCCGCGCCAGGCGGAACTGGAAGCAATTCGGGTGGCCGGCGAAAAAATGCGCGAGTTGATTGTGGCGGCTGGGACCAGCGAAGAAGAGTTGGTGGCGGATTTCAAGGTTTTGCGCCGCCAGCGTAAGAAACTGAAGAGCTA
>JBIKMK010000473.1:0-4108 GCA_044359315.1 Bryobacteraceae bacterium
GCCGGCGGGCGAGGTGCAAGCGGCGCTGAAGAAGTTGGATCTTGATCTAGCGAAAATCTACCCGCCGCATCCAGGAGTGCCTTACACGCTGCGGGCCAAAGCGCTCGATGCGGCGCTGACACCATTTGAGCTGGGCCGGGCTCTCTATCACTTGGCACAGCGGCGGGGATTTCTCTCCAATCGTCGAGCTCCCGTCAAAGACGACGAAGAGGCCGGGAAGGTGAAATCCGGCATCGAGTCCTTGAACGGTGCCATCCGGGCCGCCGGAGCGCGGACGCTGGGCGAGTACTTCAGCCGGGTTGACCCGCACCAGAAGCGCATTCGAAACCAGTACACAGACC
Organism: Bryobacteraceae bacterium; assembly: GCA_044359315.1. Classification (GTDB taxonomy): domain Bacteria; phylum Acidobacteriota; class Terriglobia; order Bryobacterales; family Bryobacteraceae; genus JAPKYZ01. The sequence continues at coordinate 342 of JBIKMK010000473.1, forward strand.
GGAAGATGTATCTGAATGAGTTTGACGCGATTTGTGCGGCGCAAAGTGTTCACCACGCCGAGACGTTGACACCGGAGTTCCAGAAAGAGCTGAAGCTGGCGATCTTCCACCAGCGACCCTTGAAGGATCAGAGCCATCTGATCGGCGCGTGTACGCTGATGCCGGCAGAGAAGCGGGCACCGCTCTATCACCTGGACTTCCAGCGCTTCCGGCTGCTGGATAAGGTGAACAATCTGCGGCTGGCGGACTCCGAGCGGCATTTGACGGGCGAGGAACGCCAGAAGCTGGTGGCAGCGCTCACCGTCCAGGAGGCATTGACCTACGCCAAGGTGCGGGAGCTGTTGGGATTGCCCAAAAGCGCCAAGTTTTCGATTGAGGCCGGCGGGGAGAAGAAGATCCTGGGCAATGTCACGAACGCGCGGTTTGCCGGGGCGTTGAACCTGCGGTGGGACCAGATGGCACGGGCCGAGCAGGATGCTCTGGTGGCACTGTGGGCGGCTGCACCCGACGATGAGACTTTCCAGGCGCGGCTAGAGGAGACGGGTGAGTATTCCGCGGAGGAGATTGGGCGGCTGCTGACCGTCCGGCTGCCAGATGACTACGGTGGATTCTCGCTGGCGGCGATCCGCCAGTTGTTGCCGAAACTCGAAGAAGGGCTGACGACGGGGGAGGCCCGAAAGGCAGTGTTCCCGGAGAGCTTTGCCGCCACAGAGCCCCAGGATCGGCTGCCACCGGTGCTGGAGGCGCTGCCGGAATTGCGGAATCCAGCCGTCACCCGGACGTTGACCGAACTACGGAAGGCCGTCAATGAATTGGTGCGGCGCTACGGAAAGCCGGGCGTGATCCAGGTGGAGCTGGCGCGAGACTTGAAGCGGAACAAGAAGGACCGCCAGGCGCTGACCGAGCAGAACCGCGACAACGAGAAGAAGCGCGACAGGGCGCGCGCGGAACTGCTGCAGTTTGGCTTGACCATGCCGTCACGCCGCGACATTGAGAAGTACTTGCTGTGGGAGGAGTGCGGTCGAATGTGCCCGTACTCCGGCCGCCCGATCAGCCTGCATGCGCTCTACCAGGAGCCGCAGTTTGATATTGAGCACATCATTCCGCACTCCCGATCACTCGATGATTCCTTTCAGAACAAGACCCTGTGTTTGCGTGAATACAACCACCGCAAGCACAACCGGACGCCGTGGGAGGCGTTTGGCGGCAACCCGGAGGAATGGGAGCCGATGATCGCGCGAGTGAAGAAGTTTGGCAACAAGAACAAGTTGAAGCGGTTTGAGATGCGGGAGACGGAGACGGCGGAGTTGCTGGAGCAGTTTTCGTCCAACCAGTTGAACGACACGCGGTACATGTCGAAGCTGGCAGGCAAGTATCTGGGCCTGTTGTATGGCGGCGTGAGCGATGCGACGGGCACGCAGCGGGTGTTTGCTTGTGCGGGTGGGGTGACGGCGGTGTTGCGGCGGATGTGGGGCCTGGACCGGATCTTGAATCCCGACGCGCCGGGCAAGTCGCGCGAAGACCACCGGCATCATGCGGTGGACGCGGCAACAGTGGCGGTGGCGTCCAGGCGAATGATCCAGTTGCTGGCGACGGCAGCGGGCCAGGCGGAGGCGGCGGGGCAGCGGTGGGTGAAGTCGTTTGAAGAGCCGTGGCCGGGATTTGGGGGGCAGTTGCGGTCGGCGATTCTGGACTCGACGACGGTGTCGCACAAGCCGGAGCGGAAGCTTTCGGGCGCCCTGCATGAGGAAACGCTCTACGGACGGCCCAAGCAGGACGCTGCGGGCAAGAACTGGGTGCACATCCGGAAACCTGTTCATCTCTTGAAGGAGAAGGATATCGACCAGATCGTCGACCCCACCATCCGGGAGCGGGTGCGCTTGCAAGTGGGGCTGTTGGGCGGTGACCTGAAGAAGTTGGAGCGGGAGCCCGCAACGCTTGAAACTTCTGATGGACGCCGCATCCCAATCAAGAAAGTCCGCATCCGGCTGGTAGCCCAAACCCGCGTGATCGGCCAGGGTGCACGACAGCGCAACGTGATTCCGGGCGACAACCATCACATGGAGGTAGTGGCCGTGCAGAAGAAGGGGAAGACGGCGTATATGGGCCACGTTGTCTCCCGCCTGGAAGCAACGCGGCGGCATGTGGCCGGAGAGCCGGTGGTGCGGAAAGAGCATGGGCCGGATACGGAGTTTCTATTCACGCTGAGTGAGGCGGATATGGTGGTTTGGAAGGGGGAGTTGTGGCGGGTAAGAAGTGTCGACACCAACCAGCAGATCTTCTTGAGCCGAGCTTCGGACGCCAGGCAGAAGGCCGATATCGTGAAAGCAGGCGAGCTCGCGTGGCCGAGAGTTAACCCGTTCTGCTCCACGGGAGGGCGCAAGGTGCGTGTTACGGCCCTCGGTGACATCCAAGAATGCCATGACTAACCGCATCCTCGACATCGCCACCACCGCCGCCTCGCTTCATACCCGGCACGGATTGCTCGTGGTGGATGTCGAGGGCGTCGAGCGGGAGACAATTCCCTTTGCAGATCTGGCGGCAGTAGTGGTCTCCAACCGGCAGGTGGTGTTTACGCAGTCGGTGCTCACCGGACTCGCCGAAGCCGGGGCGATGCTGATTACTTGCGATGAGAAACATCATCCGGCGTCGATGCTGCTGCCTCTGGCCGGGCACTATGCGCAAGGGGAGCGGTTTGCCCGCCAGGCTGCGCTGCCGGAGCCACGCAAGAAGCGGTGGTGGCAAGCGATTGTGCGGGCCAAGATTGCCGCCCAGGCGATGACGCTGGAGCGTCTGCGCGGCATGGATTACGGTTTGAACGGCATGGCAGGCCGGGTGGGGAGCGGGGACCCGCAGAATGTCGAAGCGCAGGCGGCGCGGCGCTACTGGATGCTGATCTTTGGCGACAGTGACTTCCGGCGCGGCGAAGAATCCGACCCGCGCAATGCTCGTCTCAATTACGGCTACGCCATCTTGCGGGCGGCGGCGGCGCGGGCGTTGTGTGCTTGCGGGTTGCATCCGTCGTTTGGGCTCCACCACCGCAACAAGCTGAATCCATTTGTGTTGGCCGACGACCTGATGGAGCCGTTCCGTCCTGTAGTGGACCGGGTGGTAGCGCAACTGGAGGCACCGGACGCGGAACTGACGCCCGCCGTGAAGCGGGCCCTGATTGGAGCGGTGACGGGGCGGTACCGCATGGAAGGCGAACAGCGAACGTTGTTTGACCTGCTGACACGGACCGCCCAGGGGCTGGCGGCGGCGGTGATGGCCGCCGATGCGGGCTGGAAGCCGGGGGCGTGGGAGTTTGTGGACTGACGAGGGAAGTCGCTTGAATGCCACTTTCGGGGTACCGCGTGATGTGGCTATTTGCCATGTTCGATCTGCCGGTGGAGACCAAGGAACACCGCCGGGAGTACGCGCAGTTCCGCAAGAAACTGCTGGGTGCGGGGTTCACCATGTTGCAGTATTCGGTCTATGCCAAGCACCTGCCCAGCGAAGAGGCGGGGGACAGTTTGAGGGCCCTAGTTCGGGCGGCTCTTCCGCCGCACGGCCAGGTGAGACTGATGGCGGTGACGGACCATCAGTTTGGCAAGATGGACGTCTTCTTTGGACGGAAGCGGCGTGCGGCGGAAGAGCCGCCCATGCAGATCAGCTTGTTTTGAGAGCGTTGCACAAAGAAAACTCCCCCGCCCTGAGTGGGTTACGGAGGAGGTAGTGTATCAAAGCGGGGATTTCCGACCAGCCCTAGCTCGCCGTCGCTCAGGTGG
>JBIKMK010000474.1:0-4107 GCA_044359315.1 Bryobacteraceae bacterium
CTTCATCACCCGCTTCTGTTCTCCCTCGGACGCTTCCGTCTTGCGCGTGGTCCACTGCTGGTCAAACTTCTGGCCCAGCATCTTCACCGTGATCGACGGCACGGCCAGATTCAACATGCCGCTGATGTCGCCAATGCGGACTTCGATCGACACGGCGACGACGGCTTCATTAGGAGCCAGGATTTGCAGCAACTGCGGCTCTGTCTCAAAGCTGTCGATCGAGAAGTCGATGGTGGCCACCTGCCGCCACGCTTCCCGCAGATCGCGCAGGATGATGCGCATGACGCCATCCAAGATCGATTGCTCGATTTCGGTGACTTCGCGCTCAATCTTGGTGGTGGAGACGCTGGCCGAACCCAGCAGCATCTCCAGCACCGGGAACACGATGGCGGGGCTGAGTTCCAGCAGGGCGTTGTTGTCGAACTGCGCCATGTTCAGCGAAACCATGCATGTGGGGGAGGGCAGGCACTGCAAAAACTCCATGAAGGAGAGCTGTTCCACTGACACCAGATTGACGATCACGTAAGCGCGGAGGTAGGCCGATAACGACGAGGCCAGGCTGCGGACGAAGTTCTCGTGCAGGATGTGGATGGAGCGCAGTTGCTCCTTCGCAATGCGGTCCGGACGCCGGAAATCATAGGGTTGCGCGCGGCGCGAGATGTCGTCGGAGGCCCGCTGCGCTTGCAGGTTCCGGAAGACATTGTCGATTTCGTGCTGTGTAAGGAGGCGATCCGCCATGGTTGTCCGCTGATGTTTGATCGGCCTATGGCGGGTGCAGCTTTAGGCCGTCACGGTATCCTGAAAGAGCGTGAAGACGTTCACCATCAAGAACTTTGGCTGCCGGGCATCGCAAGCCGACGGCGCGGCCATTGCCGGACAGCTGGCCGATTACGGTCTGGCGCCGGCGCCCGCGGATGCCGCTGATCTGGTGGTGTTGAACTCCTGCACGGTCACCGCCGCCGCCGATCAGGACCTGGAGAAGGCCGTGCGGCGGGCCAAGCGTGAGAATCCCGGGACGCAGATCCTCGTCACTGGCTGCTACGCCCAGCGCGACCCGGAGCGGCTGGCGGCCATCACCGGCGTCACCTGGGTGGTGGGCAACTCGCACAAGGACCGGATCGGCGAGATTCTGGCGATCCCGCTGCCGGAGTCGTCCTATCACGCCCAGATCCACCTGAGCGACATCTTTGAACGGCGCGAGTTCTTCTCGGCCCCCATTGAGGAGTCTGGTGAAGACCGCGCCCGGCCCAACCTGAAGATTCAGGATGGCTGCAACAACCGCTGTTCCTTCTGCATCATTCCGTCGGTGCGTGGTGCCAGCCGCAGCGCGTCAGCCGACTGGGTGTTGGCGCAAGTGCGCAGTTTGGCGGAACGCTACGCCGAGATCGTACTGACCGGCGTCAACCTCGGCCGCTGGGGTAGGGAAGCAGGTGGCGGACGGCAGTTGGTGCAGCTGCTCCGGCGTGTCCTGGATGAAACGCCGGTTCAGCGACTGCGGCTGAGCTCGATTGAGCCGATGGATTGGACGGATGAACTGATGGAGTTGATGGCCGGTTCGGATCGCATCGCCCGGCACGTCCACGCGCCGCTGCAATCGGGCAGCGACGGCGTGCTGCGCCGCATGTTCCGCAAGTACCGCCCCCGCCACTATCGCGACCGGATTCTGCGGGCCCACCAACTGATGCCGGATGCTGCTTTCGGGGCCGACGTGATGACCGGATTCCCGGGCGAAACGGATGCCGAATTCGACGAAAGCCTGGCCTTCATCGCCTCTTTGCCCTTCACCTATCTGCACGTGTTCACCTACTCCGAGCGGCCCGGCACGCGGGCGGCGGAAAGCACGGAGCAGGTGCCCTGGGAGGTCCGCAAGGAACGCACGCGCCGCCTGCGGGAATGGAGTGAGCAGCAAGGCCGGGCCTTCCGGCAACGGATGCTGGGCCGCCAGTTGAGTGTGGTCACCCAGGGCGGACGCCGGGCTATGTCGTCCAACTTCCTCACCGTCGATCTCGGCGGTGAGCATGCGCCCCAACAACTCCGGCAAGTCACCGTCCGCGGCGTGGATGAAGTGGGCGTGATGACGGTGTTGCCGGTTCTGTCCACCCTGACCGTTTAGTCTTCTACCAGTCGGTTTCTCCTGTGCCGCGATTAGCCTGGCGTGGGATACTGAATCGAAAATCCCATGAGCACGATCAATCGCCGCCAGATCTTCCGCCTCGGTGCCTCGGCTGCTGCCGCACCGGCTTTCCTACAGGCCCAATCGAAGGAACCTCGCAGCATCATCTACATGGTGGCCGACGGCATGAGCGCCGGCGTCATCCCCATGGCTGAACAGTTTTCCAAGCTCGTCCGCGGGCGGGGAACGGCCTGGAATCAGCTGCTTTCGAAGCCCGGCGTCCAGCGCGGCTTCATGGATATGGCGTCGCTGAATTCGATGGTGACGGACTCTTCGGCCGCCTCGTCGAGCTGGGGTTCCGGTTCACGGATCTTCAACGCGATGCTCAACGTCCTGCCCGATGGCACGAAGTTGACGCCGATCGGTACGTTGGCCCGGGAGAGGGCCAAGCGCCGGATCGGCCTGGTCACCACTGCCACTGTCACGCACGCGACACCGGCCGGCTTCGCCGCCGTTTCGCCGCGTCGCGACGATGAAGACCTGATCGCCACGCAGTATCTCGACAATGTCGACGTCGTGCTGGGCGGCGGTAAGCGCTTCTTTGATGCCTCCAAACGCAAAGACAAGCGCGACCTGGCGGGGGATTTCGCCAAGGCCGGTTACAGCGTCAGCTACGTGCGGGACAACCTGAAGTCCACCCCCGGTGCCAAACTGCTGGGCCTTTATGACGATAGCCACGTCCAGTATGTGGTGGACCAGCGGTCCGACAAGAAGATGCAGCGGGAGATCCCCAGCTTGGCGGAGATGTCGCAGGCGGCCCTGACGGCGCTCGATGCGGCACCCAACGGATTCCTGTTGCAGATCGAAGGCGCGCGCGTGGATCACGCCGCGCATGCCAATGACGCGGCTGGCTTGCTGTGGGAGCAGGTGGCCTTTGACGACGCCATTCAAGTGGTGCTCGACTATTGCCAGAAGCGGCCGGACACGCTCGTGGTGATCACCTCCGACCACGGCAACGCCAACCCGGGCCTGTTCGGTGTGGGCAAGGAGTATGAGCACTCCAACCAGGCCTTTGAGCTGCTGACCAAGGCCAAGTATTCCTACACCACGATCACGCGACGCCTCGGCAATGCCGTGGAGTACAAGGGGCTGACCACCGACGCACAGCGCGGCATCAGCAAGCCCAACGCCGACCTGGTGCGGCAAGTGATCGAAGAAGACCTGGGCCTGAAGATCAGTGAGGATGAAGGCCGTCTGCTGCGGACCGCGATCAGCCGCGGCCAGTTTGTCTGCGTCAACAAGCAACTGGACAACGTCCCCGGCGTCCTGGGCCAAGTGATTGGGAACCATACAGGCGTGGGCTGGGTGGGCACCACCCACACCTCCGACTACACCCTCTCCACCGCCTTCGGCCCCGGTTCGGAGCTATTCGCCGGGTTAGTCAAGAACACCGACGTCTTTGTGAAGCTGACGGCTCTGCTAGGTATCTCGTTCAAGAACCCATCGATGGACGCGCAGAAAGCGATGAAGTACATGGCCTCCGTGCCGCGCCGGGAGCGGGTGGACTGGGCGTAGGATGGGAGTTTGATAAGAAACCATGTCATCGCTGATCACTGAGCCCAAAAGCGCCGCCGCAGCGGTGGCAATTGCCAAAGACTACTATCAGAGTCTATCTCCGAATCCGTTACTTGATGTTCAGGCCGAGGAGGTGGACTCTGACGTGCGCGATGGGCGGGAGCTGTGGTTGATCACCCTCAGTCGGCGCACCCATGAAGTGTTCAAATTCATTGGCGGGGTTCCAGCGCGGGACTACAAGGTTTTTGCCGTGGACAAGGCGACGGGTGAAGTGCTCTCGATGAAGATCCGCGAACAATCTCGTGTCTGACTGGATTGAGGATGTTGTTCGACCCTACAGGCGTAATCCGCTTTTGCTCGACACCAACTTGCTGCTTCCGTTTCTTGGTAAGTTACTTTCAAGTCACGATGGCCCTCGG
>JBIKMK010000058.1:0-11621 GCA_044359315.1 Bryobacteraceae bacterium
GCTGAGGCTCACTTTCAGTTGGGCGAGGCTTTCCTGAAGCAAAACAATTGGCGAAGCGGCCTGCCGATGCTGGCGCGAGCCACGGAGTTGCAAGCTGGTAACACCACCTACCGGCGCCGGTTCACCGACGTTGTCTTGACGCTCTACCTAAGCGACCCGCGCCACCCCCAAGCATTTCTTGACCGCCTGCAGAAGCTGAGCAGCGAGGATCTGGCGAAAGACCCCAAGTCGCCTGATGGACTGCGCGTACGCGGGTTCATTTACCTCACCGACGGCAAGTACGACCTGGCCATGGCTGACTTCAAGCAAGTGCTCGCCGCCCGGCCCGGCGATGCGGAGATCAGCCTGGCGATGTCCAAGCCGCTGATGCTTGAGAAGCGGTTTGCGGAGGCCGAGAAACTTCTCCGCGAAGGTTTGGCCATGCATCCGGACGCGGCGGAATTGTATACGGTTCTCTATGCCCACCTACGCAGCACCGGCCAGACGGAGGCGGCGGAACAACTCCTGGAAGATCAAGTGACGGCGAACCCGCGCAGCGTTGAAGCCTATTTGCGGTTGGCCAGTCACTACTACGACACCCTACAATCCAGCAAAGTTGCCGGTGTACTCAATCAGGTTTCCGATGCCCGTAAGTTCCCGGAGGGACCTGTAGCCGTCAGCCGTTTCTATGCCCGGTATGCCGATTGGAAGTCGGCCGCCGCCATGATGGATTCCGCACTCAGCCAAGCACCGGAGCGCCGAACGGTTTGGCGCAAGGAGCAGATGTCCCTGCTGGTGGCGCAAGGGAAGTTTGCCGAAGTCCGGCCGATCGCCGAAGAGCTGTTGAAAGAGAATGCCCAGGACGCCGAGGCCCTTTCCGTGCGCGGATCCCTGCTGATGGCGTCTTCGAAGCCTGAGGATCTGGACGCGGCCCGCAAGGACTTTGAAGCCATCATGACCTTGGAACCGAACGATCCGGTGTCGCGATTTAAGTTGGGCCGTATCGCGCAAATCCGTGGGGACCGGCCGCTGGCCCGAAAGCGCTACGAGGAATCGGCCAAGCTACGCGCCAGCTATCTGCCGCCGCGCATGGGCATGGCTGAAGTTCTGTTTGAAGAGCGGCAGTTCACCCCTGCTCTGGAGCAGTTGGATGCGGTGATTCAGGTGGACCCACGCAACCCGGAAGTTCGCCTGATGCGATCCGCCGTGTTGATGGAGTTGGGGCGCAAGGCCTCGGCCCAAGCTGAGATCCAGCAGGTACAGCGGGAGTTTCCCGACTACCCGGCAGCTGAACTGCAGGCGGGCTACTTCGCCCTCGCACGCAAAGCCTATGGCGAAGCCGACGCATCCTTCCGCAAGGTCTACACACCAGGTGCGCCGGACATCCGAGCGCTGAACGGGCTGGTAGAGGTGCGCTTGGCACAGAACAACCCCGAAGCCGCATTCCGTCTGATGCGGCAGGACCTGGCCAAGCAGCCCTACTCCGCTGCCGTTCGCGGGCTCTTGGCGGGCACCGCCGCCCGTCTAGGCCGCTTTGCGGAGGCCCTGAAGGAGTATGAACCGTTGGTGGCGAGCCAACCGGAGTCCGCCGCTGTCCGGGCCCGCTACGCCGACCTGTATCGCCTGATGGGCAACACCGATGAGGCGATCCGGCACTATCAGAAAGCGTCAGAGCTCGACACCCGGTCACCAGGACCGGCGGCGATGCTGGGTTATCTCTACGCCACGCAGAAGCGCTTTCCGGAAGCTCGCACAGCGCTTGAGAAGGCGCGTGCGGCTGCCCCGCAGGACCCGGAGATCCTGAATAATCTGGCTTATCTGCTGGCCGAAATGCGAGCCGATCTTCCCACCGCCGCCGGCTACGCCCAAACCGCCATGCGCCTCAACCCGCAGACGAAACGGTACCGCCACACACTGGGCTGGATTCACGCGCAGTCAAAGCAATATGATCAGGCGCTGCCACTGCTCCAGGAGACGGTTCGGGACGAGCCGGGCAATGCGCTGTACCGGTTTCACCTGGCCGTCGTCCTGCTGGAGAAGGGCGATAAGGCACGAGCTAAGAAGTATCTCACCGAGGCCCTCGGATTGAAGCCCGATAAGGATGATGAAGGGCGGATCAAGGAGCTTTTGGGTAAGGTTGGTTAGTTTCCCGCTGATCTGGCCTGCGTCCCACCATGAAGCGCTCATCAATCGCGGCCTTGGTCTCCACTACTGCAGTACTGGCTGGCCTCGCGTCCGCCTGGAGTTCGGGGACACTGAGCGCGGCCGCGCTGGCTGAGCGGCTACACTTAACGGCCCGAATCTACTCCGCCAACCTGCAAACTGGCCAAGTTATCCAGCGCAGCCAAGGCGACACTGTGGTCACTGTCCGCGGCGTGGTCGGTCTGCGCGCCACGCGCGTTGAGGCCGCTCGCGCCCACGTTGAAGAAGGAGCGCTCCCGTCGGAACGGTGGCAATTGCTCGATGCGAAGCCGCGGTGGGGGTCATTCCAGGGAACAATCAGCCTTTCGCCCGGCTGGAATAATTTGTACATGCGTAGCTGGGCTGACGGACACCGGCAATGGCGGCCAGTCCTCGTCGGCGTCGGCGAAGTGTTTCTAGTCGCCGGACAATCAAACGCCGCCGGCAGTGCCAACACGCTCTTCCTGGCCGATCACAACGTACGTACCGGTTCCTTGACACCAGATGGCCAAATCAGCTGGGGCCCCGGCGATGATCCGCAAATGGCTGGCACGGGCGGCTCCGTGTGGCCAGAGGTAGGCCGGCGGCTTTCCGCGCAACTGGGTGTTCCTGTTGCCTTTGTCAATGTCGCCGTGGGCAGCACTTCCATCAAGGACTGGAATCCGGACGGGCCACTGGCCCGCCGGTTGCTGGCCGCCCTGGACGCGCTACAGCCCCAGGCCGTGCGGGCCATTCTTTGGCACCAAGGCGAAAGCGACGGCGGGACGGCCACGGAGGATTATCTACGTGGCCTCTCGGCGCTGATAGGGTCTACCGCCGCGCATACCGGCGCCCGGCCGGTGCGCTGGATGGTGTCCACCGTCTCGTTCGACGGCGAACGGTCGCATCCCCAGCTGCGCGCCGCTCAACAGCAAGTCTGCTCCTCCGGATTGGCGGACCCGGGACCAGACACCGACTCTATCGGCCCCGAAGGCCGCGACGATACCCGGGTCCACTTCAATCAGGCGGGCACGCGGCGGGCGGCGGAACTGTGGTACCAACATTTGGCCGCCACTTACTTCGGCAGTCCCCCGTCAACGGCCGCTTTAGCTACACCATACCGTTAGCATGGAGAACCTCCGGACCACGATGTCGTCTTTCCTGCCAAATGACCTTTCGCTCCGCGTTCAGCGATGGAGCCGCCTGACCATACTCATTGGTCTGGTTCTGCTCAGTACCGCGCCCCTCTACGCCACGCAGAAGCGCTATCCGGAAGCCCGCACCGCGCTCGAGAAGGCGCGTACCGCCGCGCCGCAGGACCCGGAGATCCTGAATAATCTGGCTTATCTGCTGGCCGAAATGCGAGCCGATCTTCCCACCGCCGCCGGCTACGCCCAAACCGCCATGCGCCTCAACCCGCAGACGAAGCGGTACCGCCACACACTGGGCTGGATTCACGCGCAGTCCAAGCAATATGATCAGGCTCTGCCACTGCTCCAGGAGACGGTTCGTGAAGAACCGGGCAATGCGCTGTACCGCTTTCACCTGGCCGTCGTGCTGCTGGAGAAGGGCGATAGGGCACGGGCGAAGAAGTATCTCACCGAGGCCCTCGGATTGAAGCCCGATAAGGATGATGAGGGGCGGATCAAGGAGCTACTGAGTAAAGTGGGTTGAGACCGACGCTGGCGTGGCCCTTTATCTCCACTCGCCCAATCCCTCCACATACGCCGCGGAGCCATCCCGCAGCCAGCCATCCAACTGAGCCACCTGCTTCAGTTGCTGACCCCGCCGGCGGGTGACGACCACGTATTGGGAGGCGACTTCCGGCAGGGCCGTCATGTCGCCCCAGATTTTTTCGAATTGTGAGACGGGGTAGATGTCTTCCTGGCCGCGGCCCCAGCGCTTTTTGACGTCTTTGATGGTGATGTAGGTGGGCATGCGGGCGGCCAGGCGGCGGACGGCGCGGGTTACTTTGGCGCTATCGGCTAGCGTGGTGCGATCCAGGCCAAAGACGGCGAGCACCCGGTCAATATCCAGCCACATCGTTCCGGAGTTGTAGTAGGAGAGTTCGAATTCCAGACGCTCGTCGGGCATCGCCAGGCCTTCCACTAGCCGGAGGCGGCCGTCGACGCGGGCCAACCCGCCGCCACGGTCTTCGGCGGAGCGGGCGATCACTTCTACGGAGAGGGCGGCACCTTGGGCCAAGTGTAGGCCAAGCAGGGCGGGGTCCAGATCAGCCCCCAGGGTGTCCACGTTGTGCAGCAGCAGATGCTTCAACTGAGGCGACGCCTGCAGAACCTGATGCAGGACGCCGTTCAACAGCAGGTTGGGAAACTCATACCAGTGGCCGACCGGGTGCAGGCACTGGGCGGGCAGATTGTCCCGGTAGTCACTGGCTTCTCCAGCTTGGTGCGCCCAGCCGAGCAGGGCCGCGCGGCCGCTCTCGCGGACCTTCTGCTTCTGCTGGTCCAGCGTTTGCTGCGGCGTTTGCTCCCACAGGAAGCGCAGGTCGCGGGCGGTGGGGATCAGCCGGAGGCCGATGCTACGGCCGGGAGACAGGTAGAGCTGTTCCGCCGGGTAGCCATAGTGGGCGTGATGCTCCAGGTGCGCGGCAATCGGATCCTGCGTCAGGTAGCTGGTGGTGAAGATGTGTGGGACCGGCCGGCCCCATTCGCGTTGCGTGCGGCGGCTTTTCGCCAGATGGATTTCCAGGAACGTGCGGTAAGCGCCCGCCATGCGGCAGAACGGATGAATGGCCTTCACCACACCGGCTCCGCCCGTCCAGCGGCTCCCTGCCCCGCCGGCCAGTGTCAGCACTCCCACTTCACCGCGACTAAGCGCAGCCTCGCCCAACTCCCGGTACTGACCGGCTACGCCAGAGCGGCTATCGATCACTTCAGTGGGCCGGACATCTTCGATCGACGCGCTGCGGGGCAGGACGTTCTGGGCCAGGCCTACCCGGCCGCTCTTGAGTTCGGACCGTATGTGTTCGTGCTGCTCGCGATCGAAGCCATGCTGCGCCAGCAGGTCATCCAGCGCCCGGGCTTGCTCCACTGGACCGGATTGCTGACGCGGCAGCATTTGCTCGATCAAGGCATTGGCGATGCCCGAGAAAGCGGGCTGGTCGAGGGTGGCTTGCGCGACGCCGCCCAGCTCTGCGCGTTGGCCCGTGGTTAGCGTACGCAGTTCGCGCCGGATGAGGGATGGTAGACGCAGGGCGTAGTAGGCAGGCGTCAGCAAGGCTTCGGCACCGGTTCGCAGTTGCGCCCAAGTGCCGTTCTCGTTGATGGCAAAGTCGTACACTACCGGGTCCATGCCAAAGGGAATGGCAGGTTCCAGACGCTTCTTGGTGGCTCGCATGACCGACCATAGGGCATCTTGCGCTTGCGCCTTTACTTCGGGGTCAAAGACAAAGCCCATGCCACCGCCCGCCATGCCGCCCAGCATCCAAAAGCCCCAGAAGCGGCTGCCGAACTGCTGCTGCATTTGGGCGATCAACGAATCGGTGTAGTAGTTGCCGGCCCAGGGAATGATGCTTTGGATCGGGCCTTCGTAGTTGGATTGAAGGATGCGCCCGGTGCTCCGGAGATCGCCAATTTGCAGGCTGCCCAAGATGTCATCGACGATGCGGCGTGCCTGTTGGCGGCTCTGCCATTCCGGTTGCAGCCGCCGCAGGTAGCGCTCCGTCACCATCTCGAGAATCGGCCCCACGTCCTGCGCCATGCCGCCGTGCACCAGCACCAGGCTGTCCTGCAAACGCTGGCGGGTTTTGGCGGGTACGGCGTCGAGACCCAGCACGCGATGCTGCGGCAACAGGCGGCCGCGGCTGATCCCGAACTCCGGGTCGCCCTCCTGAGCCGTGGCCCCTTCAATTAGCTTGATGCCAGGCCAAACGCCGCCGGAATCCTGCCAGCCGCCGCCGGAGCCACCGATCCATTCGCCCAGAATTGCCCGGGCCGCCACCAGCCGCCGCTCGGCTTCGGTGAGGCCGCCAGTCAAGGAGTTGATCTGTCGCGTGGCGCGCATTGAGACGGCGATCAGGCTGGCCAGCAGATTGGTGGACACGGCCAACCGCGAGCCTTTGGGGATGTTGTGTACCGCGCTTGAGATCTCCAGGCCGTGGCCGGGTTTACCGGTAAGGCGCGCCAGCAGGCCGGGTAGCGATTGGCCGGAACCCTCCAGACCGGCGGGGATCAACCCGGAGGCGATGACGGCGGCCTTGATCAAGCCCAGGTAGTCACGGCCAAAGTCGAAGACTTCCTGCATCTCCGTCAGTTCCACTTGCGCCGCCAGATCGACGCTGACCAGACGCAGCACCGGCTCATCGATAACGCGGAGAAACGTTTGGATAGGCGGTTGCGGACGGGCGGCGGTGCCGCGGACACACAGATCCACGGAGACATTCAACACCCGAGCTCCTTCGGGGTAGTCCATGCCGAGGAAGAAGATGTCGCTCCAGGCGCTGTGGCTTAAGTCCATGCGGACCGGTGTTGATTCCACCAGCACCGGGAAGCGGCCGTCGGTTGTGGCCAGCAGCTCCGGACGGATTTGCAGCGGATAGTCCAATACATGGCCCATGCGGAACATCCATTGGTTGCCGCGCAGGCTGCGGACGCTGTGGCGGACCTGATCGGCCAGCGTTTGGAAGGCCAGGCCGCGGTAGGCCGCGGCGAGCGCCATCGAAACCGGTTCCGAGGGACCTTGCAGTTTTGCGGCTTGGATGAACTCCGCGATTGCTTCCTCGAAACGCCGTTCGAGCAAATGCTCGTGCCCGGCATAGGGCACGCGGCCGCTGGAATCAATGGCCAGCTTGGGGGGCAGATGATAGCGATGGATCGCGGCCAGAAAGAATAGGGCCCGGACGCGCTCATAGAGATTTGCGCTCTGGCGGCGGAACTGTTCGAGCGCCTCGCATTCAGCGCTGAGCTCAGCGACCGTGGAGCGCTCACAGATCGGGGCCAATTCCTGGTCCCGGTCGGCCGCGACGGGCGCGGTGATGATGGCAACCAGGCGGCTCATGCGGGGCGACGCTCTGAGGTGGAGTGTCCGTGAGTGGCGATCAAACCGACCAGCGCGGCCAGTATCTCTTCGCGGTCGTCGCCCGACAGGCCGAGCGCCAACTGCGCTTGGAGCAGGCCGTAGCGAGGACCCAGGTCATAGCGATGGCCGGGGGCATTCCAAGCCAGGTACCGCTCCCGGGCGCTGAGACGGTGCAAGGCTTCCGAAACCGGCGCCGCGCCGCTCATGGTTTCCGCCAGTAGCTCCAGGACGGCCGGTGTCCAGACGTGCATGCCAAAGAAGGCCAGATAGTGCCCGGCGCGCAAACCGCCCACGATCAGACTTTGTTCGGCGGCAGTGGGGGTAGGCTTTTCAGCAACCGCATCGACGTGATAAAGCCCGATCTGATCGGCCACCGGACGGCCGCCGATGACGCCAAAACGGGTGAGCTGGCTTTCGTGCGTGGGCTGCACAGCGGAGACGGAACACTGGCGGTCCTTGGCGATCGCCACCAACTGCGCCGCCAGGTGCTGGTCACGGCCCGGGACATAGACGTGGTCGCCCACCAGATGCAGGAATGGTTGGCCTGCGAGAAACTCCCGGGCGGTCCAAAGGGCACCGGCATAGCCAAAGGCTTCCCGCTGTTCGAACAGTTGAACGGGAGCCGGGGCGGCGGTGACCGCAGCTTGAAATTCTTCGGTTTGGCCCACCGGTATGACGATGCCAATGTCTTCGATGCCCGCGGCGGCCATCTCATTGACCAGCATGGCCAGCACAGTCCGTGCAGTGCCGTCGGAATCGACCAGCGTTTGGAGCGGGATGCGGCGGTCACGGTCTCCAGCGGCGGTAATCAGGCCCTTTTTTAGAGTCATGGAAGTGATTTGGTTAGCTTGCCTTTCAATGTTTATCGGCAAAACTCTCTCCATTATCAGGGGTGAGACGCTATCAATGCACTAACCACTTACGTCGAGTATTTTGCCGGCTGGTATTTCACCTGAGCGACATTTGTAGGCGGCCCAATGCGTGCTCCGGGAGCCGCCTACACTGGGATCAGATGCTGAAAAGTGGCCGAGTCTGGCTTCGGGCGGGGGTCGCAGTGGCGGCGCTGGTTTTGGTCGCGGTGGCGGGTGTCCGCTATTCGCTGCGTCCGACGGTGTCCGGCTGGCGGCCGATCTATCGGGGAGTGGATTACTATGCCGCCGAAATGCCGGCTCCATCATCCGGCCGGGTGATGGCCATACGGCTGCATCTGGATGAGCCTACGTTGCAGTTGATGATGCGGCCCGTGGACCCGGAACTGCTCCCCCAGGGGCGGCAGTATCGCTTATGCATGGCCGATTATGAGCGGTCGCGATGGAGTTTGGCGGTCTTCATGAATACGGCACTCTATCACCCGGGGGCACGGTGGCGAAGCTTTCCCGGGATGCCGGTGAGTGCAGTGGAGTCGGTGCTGAGGGACGGCCAGTTAAGCCATGTGGATCCGCATTCGTACATGCTCTGGCTGGACCGCGCCCGCCGGCCTCATCTGGAGACTTCGAAGCCCCCACGGCCGGAGCATTGGAAGGACGCCTGGTGGGGTGTGGGCCTGCAGGCAGTCCAGGTAGCCGCCGGTGAAGTGCGGCCGGGGGCGATGGCCCCTCATCACAAGGACCGATGGATTCCCCGCTCGTTCATTGGCTTTGATGCCGAAAAACGATTGCTCTATTTGATCGCTTTTGAACGAACCAATGCGATGACGATGGCCGCGACGGCCGCCACATTAGGGGTGAAGTCCGGTGGAATGATGGACAGCGGCTCGTCCACTTCTCTGCTGCTGGGTCCGGATGCGGCGGGGCTGCCGCGCTTCACCGGGATTCGTGGCGGAAGGCCGCTGGGGCCCTATTTGGGCGTGTGGGCGGAGAAGCTCAACTGATGCGCGCTCGACAGGGCGGCTGGCCTCATGAGGCAAGTGAAGAGGCGCAAGCGGCCAAGAGAACTATACGCTTTGCATCACGCCGGACTGCCCGCTACTGAGTCCCGTAGCAAGCCACCGAAGTCAGGCACCCCATAGTGTGAACCACTTCACCTAGCGTCTTCGATCTGGTTACGACGGCCTGTGCTCACGCCCGGCCACCCCGCGGCAGTGGCTTCCGTCGCCCAGCGTCAGGATCCGAATTGATGGCGGAAAAGCACGGACCAGCTTGCGCCGCCGCAAACGATACGGTATTCTCAATAACATTCTATCGATGTTGGATTATCGCTATCAATGCTGACGATGGAGTCCATCTCGGCGCTCGCTGCCCTGACGGCGCTGTTCGCTTTGCGCGACGGCCTTCTGTTGGCGATCCACAGGCCGACTAGCCTTCGTCTCCGGGCCGCCGCGTTTGCTGTTCCGGTTGGTCTGTTGTTGCTGGCCGGCGAACTGGCGGACCGGTTCGCAATGGATGAGTTCCTTCGGCTGCTCACGCTGACGCCGGTGTGGGGTGCGGTTATGGCTTGCCATCTGGGTTGGGCCATCTGGCTCGTTCGTCAGCGGCACGCTGACATGCTTGCGCCACTCAGCCTTTGGTCCGGGCCGATGTTCCTGGTGGCGGCGGTGGCGGCCTGCTTCAGCTTGCTCAAGTTGCCATTGTTCTCCCGGGGCCTGTGGGCCGGCGCGGCAGCGGCAATGGCCTACGGGGCGGTGGTGGCCGCTGGCCGGTTGGTTTGGCGGCCTCGTCTCCTGCGGCAGTGGGGGGCCAGGGAGTTGCTGATCGCTACTCATCTTTCCTGTGTGGTTCTGCTTCCGATCAATGCCCCGGAGGGAAACTCAATGAACTCGATTCACGATCTACTGTACGTTCTTTCCAATGCTTTTCTGTTGCCCACACTGGTGGGCACGTTAGCCGCGTTCGCCTACGCCACGTGGGTGGTCGGTCGCTTTATCGCCGAGACAGTGGACCAGCGGCACAACGCAGCAGCTTTGCGCCAGCTAATGGTCCAGGAGCCGACCCGCCTCCGCTTTCTCGCCCTTGACCTGCGCGGCGATTGGAAGCATCTGAAGCAGGAGATCCACCACCATCCGGACTTTCCAGCAATGGCCGACAAGGCCGTGGCGGACATCGAGCACCGAATGACGGCCCGCGTCGAACGGCTGGGCATCATGTCGAAGGTGGGCCCGATGCTGGGGCTCATCGGCACCTTGATTCCGCTGCAGCCCGCCTTGGCTGGCTTGGCGAAGGGCGACGTACAGGCGATGGGGGCCAATCTCCAGATCGGCTTTACCACCACGGTCCTGGGCCTTTTGGCCGGTGGTACCTGCTATGCCGTCAGCGTGGTGATGCGGGGCTGGTACCAGCAGGACGTCACTGACATGCACTTCTTGCTGGCCTTATGGGCACCCACCGATTCGGTACCGGAGCCCGAGGAGACTCTCGTAGCTCCGCTGCTCAATTCCCACCACCATTCCCATTTCGAAGAACCGAGGCTTGAATCCCGATGAAGAAGAAGCTAGCCGTTGGTCTGTTCTCGCTCGCCATCGCGGCGGGTGCCTACTTTGCATTCCGGGCTCTGACCCGGCCGAAGATCCTCTTCCTCGGCTTCGCGGATCAGTTGGTGATTCTGGCGGAAAAGGCCTCCGTCAAAAGCGGCATCAAGGTGGAGACGTGGACGCGGGAGAAAGTGGACGGGGCCACGAAGCCGCCCGATCTCACACCGTTCAAGGTAGTGATTGTGAGTGGTCTGCGGGCCGAACCGTACTCCAAGGAAGCCCAGCAAGCCTTTACCGATGCGGTCAATCGTGGCGTCAAGGTGATGGTTCTGCCGCCGCGCCAAGCCGAGATGATGCGGATCGGCAACGCCGACTACACCAACAAGGACAAGCCAGTCAGTGGCTACTTCTCTAATGGTGGGGTTGAGAACTGGGCCCGCCTGCTCAACTTCCTGACGGCCACCTATACCGGAGCAAACGCCGCCGTGCAGCCGCCGGTTGAACTGCCGGAAAGTGGCTACTACCACCCCGACGCCGACGAAGTGATGACCTCGACAGCCGCCTACAAAGCCTGGTACGCCAAGTCCGGCCACGAACAACCGGGTGCCCCATGGGTGGCCCTGGACTTCTCGCAAGGCTGGAAGACCGGCATCACCCAGGGCACCGATGGCCTGATCCGGGCATTCGAAAGGCGCAAATTCAATGTCGCCCCGATGTTCGGTTCCGTCCAGCTCGGACAACTGCTCGGGGAGGTAAAGCCGGACTTGGTGGTGAACCGTTCGCACGGCCGCTTTTTCCAGGGCGAACGCGGGGTTGAATTGCTGAACGCGAAGATCGACGCCCCAGTGATCCGCGGCCTGACCTTGATGTTCGAGCAGAAGACGGTGGATGAGTACCAGAAGGATAAGGCCGGCGTGAGAGGACCGGGTCTGTCGATCGGCACCGTGGTGAGCGAGTTGGATGGCACTGTGGAACCGCTGCTGATCGAGGGCATGGTGAAAGACAGCGCGGGCCGCAAGGTGGAAGCCCCCATCGC
>JBIKMK010000475.1:0-4097 GCA_044359315.1 Bryobacteraceae bacterium
CGCTCCGCAGAAATACATACGCCGCGCCGGATTGCGATGCGCTGTTGTCCGCCTGGTTGCCGTTCACCCCGGTGGCATTGCTGTCTTCATTCACAGCACCCACCACCACTGTGTCCACCGAGATCGCCACGGACCCGCCGAAGTTATCGTTTGCCCCCGTATTCGACGCCTTCAGATAAGCCTGCTGGCTCCAGGTGCCACCGCTCCGCAGAAATACATACGCCGCGCCGGATTGCGATGCGCTGTTGTCCGCCTGGTTGCCGTTCACCCCGGTGGCATTGCTGTCTTCATTCACAGCACCCACCACCACCGTGTCTCCCGAGATCGCCACGGAATAGCCGAAATAATCGTATTCCCCCGTATTCGACGCCTTCAGGTAGGCCTGTTGGGTCCAGGTGCCGCCGCTCCGCACAAACACATACGCCGCGCCGGAGTCCCTTGCGCTGTTGTCCGCCTGGTTGCCGTTCACTCCGGTGGCATTGCTGCTTTCATACGGAGCACCCACCACCACCGTACCGCCAGATACGGCCACGGAAAAACCGAACAGGTCGCGTCCCGAATTCGACGCCTTCAGATAAGCCTGTTGGGTCCAGGTGCTGCCGCTCCGCACAAACACATACGCCGCGCCGGAGTCCCTTAGGCTGTTGTCCCCCTGGTTGCCGTTCACCCCGGTGGCATTGCTGTCCTCATTCACAGCACCCACCACCACTGTGTCCCCCGAGATCGCCACGGACCCGCCGAAGCTATCGTCTTCCCCCGTATTCGAGGCCTTCAAATAGGCCTGTTGGGTCCAGGTGCCGCCGCTCCGCACAAACACATACGCCGCGCCGGAGTCCGTTGCGCTGTAGTCCTCCTGGTTGCCGTTCACGCCGGTGGCATTGCTGTTTTCATACGGAGCACCCACCACCACAGTGTCCCCTGAGATGGCCAGGGAAGAGCCGAAATAGATGCTATAAGCGGAGTTCGAGGCCTTCAGATAGGCCTGCTGAGCCGTCGGGTCAACGGTGAGGGGGTAGTGCGCCTCTTGTTCATACACCAAAATCGCCAGCTTGCCTGAGCCTGCTTCCATCCGGGCACTCAGCAACCGCCCCGTGGCGTCCCATACCTTCAGACCCCCGTAGTTCACCACCGCGGCCCCCTGCTCCGTCAGGAACGACGCACCCTGCCCGTCGCCCGTCACTTTGGGCTGTAACCCACCTCGCACCGCCATTTCTAGGCGTAGCGGCTCTGCGCCGGCGCCAGCCGGGCGCTGGTGGATCACAAAACCATGTTCCAGCCCGCCTGCGTCATTCACCCACCACTCTTCCAAGCCGCCCCGGTCTACCCGCACGCGGTTGCCTTGGCTCGATAGGTTGCGCCCGCGCGCCGCCGTCACTTCATGACCGGCAAAACCATACCGCTCGAGCGTCAGCCCCCAGCGCCAGGCGCCGCCGTCGGGCTGCACCAGGAATCCCTGCCCGTCCATCCGCGTCATCCACTGCTGGCCAAAGTTGCGAGCCTTCACCGCCCCCGGCCCATCCGCTACCGCCGCATGCCGTGTGGTTTCATAGGCTTGCCGGATGCTCCCCCAATCCCCCGCACTAAGCCCCTTCGGCAGCTCGGTCTCCGCCAGCAGCGATGCGGTTAACAATGGCAGTAACAAAAGAGTAGTCACAAGCTAGGCCAAATCTGGAATTTCTAGAATTTGACGACAAATGCCGACGCTCCTATCTTCGGCGGTTGGCACGAGCTTGATGAGAGTAAGATGTATTTTGTTTCTGTAGCCACGTTAGGGCGGTTAACATGACCGCCCCGAAGGCGGCGCCGCCACCTACGCGATGACCGCCAAAGTGACTGGCGACAGCATGGAAGGCACGACCACCACCGACTTCATGGGCGGCCCGGCCACGGCCCCCTGGAAAGCCAAGCGCAAGAAGTAGCGCCCGGTTTAGCCTCGCTCGGGCTGCTTCAAGCTACTGGACCACGAAGGGAACTTCCTCGCTGGCGACGCCGTTGCGCTCCACGACTAACTTCGCTGTGCCGGTGGCGATATCAGATGGAATCTGGAAAGCCAGCTGGCCAGGGTCAGTGTAGAGCGTGGGGCACGGGCTTCCGTTCACCTTCACCACCACGCCATCCAGCACCATGGGATAGGGCGTGGAGGAGATCAGATTGCGGCGGTCGGCGAGGTTCTGCCCGTAGACGGTGGCCAGGCTGCCGCGGCCAACCGTGCCGTTGGTCAGGGTGAGGAAGTCATACACCCCACCGCTGACTTTGGGCATAACCGGTGAGACCGTGTACGTCACCGGGATGCGGAGCGGACTCCCCACCTCCGAGGAGGTCACCACGATCTCCGCCTGGTAAATGCCCACCTCCGTCGTCGGTTGCTTCAGGCGCACCTCGATCTGCTGCGGTGTCTGGGTGCCCACATTGACGATCTCCAGCCACGGCGAGGCGCTCGTGAGAGTGTAGCCAACGTTCAAGTTCCGGGCCACGATCCACAACTTCTGGGCCGGAGGCTCCGGCGCACCGGCTTCGCGGCTGAAGTCCAGCCGGCCCGGCGTCGAGAACAGTTCAGGAGGATTCACGACGGTCAGTTGGACCAGAATGGTACCGGCTTCGGCCGAGTTGCTATTGAACGAAAGCATGCTGGAGTATTGGCCGACCGGGAGGGCGCAGTTCGCCAGGCGAAGCGTGAAGCTCCCGGCGCTGAAGACACGAGACTGGGCTAGCGTCAACCATGGCATTTGCGGCACCAGCGTGTAGCCGCCCTGATTGACCCACACATTAGCCGAAGGCGCGGAGCGTCCGCTAACGCAAGTCATCGAAACCATCGCGGGCGAAAACTCCAGTGGGCCGACCGGGTTGGGGGCGACCAAGTCGAAGACATATGCGGCACCGGCGCCTGAGGCGCTCGTATTCGCCTGGTTACCTCCGATGCCGGTGGCGTTGCTTGATTCCCCGGGCGCACCGACCACCAGCGTGTTGCCGGAGATGGCGGGGTAGCCAAAGTTCGCGCTAGAACGGCTATTGGAGGCCTTCAGGTAGTTCAGCTGGGACCAGGTTGTGCCACTACGGAGGTAAAGGTACACTGCACCTGAACTGCCACTGGTCCGGGTGGTTTGCAGGCCGTCCACTCCGGTCGCGTTGCTGTCCTCACCGATAGCCCCGACCGCCAGAAAATCACCCGACACGGCCACTTCTTCCCCGAAGTTGTCGCTTGCGAAGGTATTCGACGCTTTCACGTAGGCCTGCTGGGTCCACGTTGTGCCGCTGCGGACGAATACATAGGCCGCGCCGGCGCCAGAGGCACTGGTATCGGCCTGGTTGCCATTCACGCCAGTGGCGTTGCTCGATTCAGAGCGTGACCCGATAGCCACCGTGTCGCCGGAGACCGAGACGGAGTAACCAAACACGGCCCCGGCGCGCGTGTTTGAGGCTTTCAGGTAAGCCTGCTGCGTCCACGTAGTGCCACTGCGGACGAAAACATAGGCCGCACCGGCGCCGGACGCACTGGTATCGGCCTGGTTGCCATTCACACCGGTGGCATTGCTGCTCTCGTTCTGTGAGCCGACCACGATCGTGTCCCCATCAATCGCCACCGGCAGACCGAAGTATCCACCAGTTTGCGTATTGGAGGCTTTCAAGTAGGCCTGCTGGGTCCACGTCGTGCCGCTGCGGACAAACACGTACGCCGCCCCAGCGCTTGAGGCAGAGGTGTTGTTCGGGTTGCCGTTGACGCCGGTGGCGTTGCTCGATTCGCCGGGTGAACCAACGACGACGGTGTCTCCGGAGACATAGACGGAATAGCCAAAGTAGTATCCGTCGCCGTTCACCGGGGCCTTCAGATAGGCCTGCTGGGTCCAGGTGATGCCGTTCCGTACAAAGACGTAGGCGGCTCCGGCGCCGGAAACTGAGTTGTCAGCCCCATTGCCATTGATGGTAGTGGCCCCGCTGTCTTCCGGGGGTGCACCGACGACAATCGTGTCGCCCGAGATGGAGACGCTGTAGCCGAAGTAGTCAAACGCTTCCGCGTTTGATGCCTTCAGATAAGCCTGCTGCGTCCAGGTGCCGCCACTGCGCACGAAGACGTAGGCCGCTCCGGCATTGCTGGCGGT
>JBIKMK010000476.1:0-4093 GCA_044359315.1 Bryobacteraceae bacterium
AAAGCACCGGGACCCGGTGCAACAGATTATGCACTCACCACTGGAGAAAATCCTTCACCACCAGCAGAGCCACGAGTTGTGTGCCCACGGACCGCCCCGCCAGCCAATCGAGCGGCAACAGAGTCCGGAAACGAACCACCGTCGCGGCGGGCAATAGAAACACCAAGCCGATGGCCACCAGCGCGCCCATCACCTCGGCATTAAACACCAGCAACGCCACATCCCAGCCCCAACTACGGCGCAACACCGGTTGCGGGTGACGAGGCCATCGCCTCTCCGCCAGCGTGAAGACCACCGACGAAACGGCCAGCAGCAAGGCGTAGGGCCACATCCGTGCTTAGCCCAGAAACTGTTCGATTTTGGCTTTGTTCACAGCCGCTGTCTGCGCGTTAAAGCCGTTCAACGCCGCATCCTCGTCCGGAGCGATGTCGAACAACTGCGTCAGCCCGGTCAGCTTCAGCGCCTTGTGGACCAGGCCCTTGGGTGGCATCACCAGCTTCACCGCGCCGCCCTTGCGCGTGATCGTGGAGTAGGCGTTGATCAACTCGCCAATACCCGCGGAATCAATCCGTCCGGCCGGTGAAAAGTTCACCACTAGATTATGATTGCCGCTTTCAAAAGCATCCACCAGCGCCCGGCGCATCGCCTCGCTGGCTGGACCCAACACCGTGTCGCCCACAATATCGATAACGGCGATTCCCGCAATATGTCTCATCTAGAAGAACCTCCCCAATTGGAAGAACCGCTTCCGGTGCCCGCCTTCGCCCACCGCTCCACCGAACCGCACGGGACCCAGAAGGTAATCCAGCACTCCACCAACCGTTCCGTTGGTGGCCAACCGCCCACTCTGCCGTCCCCACGCTTTCCCCACTTCGTACTGACCTAAAGCGTACACCCGTTTGCCCAGGAAAACTGCGGCCCACAATGATTTATACCACTCGGGGCCGCAACCGGCGGGCCGGTGCGGGCCGTGCCCGCCGGGCTCGCATGCTGACCCACGCCGGCCCGCGGAGAGGATGCAAATTTCGGGATCTTTTGCCGCCGGACTGACGGAAAATTCTTCAGATGAAAATCACTCGCTACGTACTCCTCGGCCTGGCCACGCTCGCCGCCGCGGGGTTCTCTTTCTTGACCTTGAAGTCACCCAAGAGCGCGCCACCGTCCGACATCCGCATTGCCGCCACGCCCGCCCGCCTGGAGCGCGGACGCTACATTTTTGAGAATCTGGCCGACTGCCAACCTGGCGCAACTCACCGATCACGACCTGAAGGCCCTCTACGCCTTCCTCCGCACAGCGAAGCCCGTCAAGAACGCGGTGGAGCCCCACAGGCCGCTGACGCAGCCTTAGCCGCAGTCGGCTACACTGGTCAGCTTGCGCTTTCGCATTTCTTCAACCCAGGCTGTCTTGGTCGCTATGGCGGCTGGCATCGCAGTGGGAATTTGGGCACCGGATTTTGCCAGGCAGCTGGCGCCGCTGGCCAGTATCTTTCTGCGGCTGATCCGCTCCATCATCGCGCCGCTGCTGGTGGGCGTACTGGTGGTCAGCATGGCGGGTACCGGCGGGCTCCGTGAAATGGGCCGCATCGGCCTGAAATGCGTCGTCTATTTTGAGGCCGTCACCACCGTCGCGCTGCTGCTGGGATGGGCCGCGATTGCCTGGCTGCAACCGGGCACCGGCATGGCCATGGGCAGTGAAAAGGCCGCCCCGCTGGTGCCGCCCAACTTCCAGAGCATTGTCGAAAACCTGGTGCCGTCCAGCCTGATGGACGCGCTGTCGCGCGGCGACGTGCTGCAGATCGTCATCTTCTGCCTCTTGTTCGGTGCCGCAGCGGCGGCGGTTGGGCAACGGGCCGCAAAGGTGATCGCCTTCTGCGAGGCCCTCCGGAGCGTCGCGTTCCAATACACCAGCTATGTGATGTATGTGGCGCCGGTGGGCGTGTTCGCGGCGATGGCCGCCACCATTGGCGAAAACGGCCTGGGCGTGCTGTCCAGCCTAGGTAAATTTGTCGCAGTGGCCTGGGCAGCCCAACTGGTCTACGCCCTGTTCCTGGCCGTCCTGCTGCGGCTGACCGGAGCACCCTTCCCGGGCTTCTGGGAGGCCATCCGGGAACCTTTGCTGGTCGCCTTCGGCACCACCTCCAGCGCCGCCGCGCTGCCGCCCGCACTGCGCAATCTGGAGCAATACGGCGTGCCCAGGGCCGTGCTGGGAATCGCCATGCCCTTGGGGTTGAGCTTCAATCTGGGCGGGTCCACTGTGCACTTAGCGATGGCCGCGTTCTTTGTGGCCCAAGCGGCGCAGATCCCCTTAAGCGTCACCCAGCAACTGATGATCCTGCTGACGCTGAAGCTGACCAGCAAAGGCGTGGCCGGTGTGCCCCGCGCAAACTTTGTGGTCCTAACGGCGCTGTTCTCCAGTTTCGGCTTACCCCTGGAAGGCTTGGCGATGCTACTGGGCGTGGATGCCTTAGTGGACCCAGTGCGGACCAGTATCAACGTCCTCAGCAATGGCGTGGCCCCAGTGGTGATCGCCAAATGGGAAGGCCAGAACATTCGTCACCAAACATAATTGCTCCCCGCCTGCGCTTTGACCGTCACGGCAGGGCTTACAATAAAAGAGAGTCGGGGCGTAGCGTAGCCCGGTATCGCGTCTGCTTTGGGAGCAGAAGGTCGCTGGTTCGAATCCGGCCGCCCCGACCATTCCTTCCGTCTCACTTTCCCCGCGCAAGACAGCATCGAGCGGAGTCACCTCGCGTGAGATGATTCGAGCGGCTGGTCTCCAGCCAGGAACATCATGGCCACCAAGAGCATTGCCGCACCCTTCCGCGTCACCCAAGGCAAGCGATTCCGTCTGAAAGACTACGACCCGGCAGCCAGTCCAGGCTTGACGTCGAAGGATCAGGCAGCCGAGGCCTTGCAGGAAGGTGTTACCCGCCTTGCCGAGCTGCAGGACAAGCTCTACGCCGGCGACAGGTACGCCTTGCTGCTGATCTTCCAGGCGATGGATGCGGCGGGCAAGGATAGCGTCATCAAGCACGTGCTGTCCGGCATCAATCCGCTGGGCTGCCAGGTATACGCCTTCAAGGCCCCTTCAACAGCTGAGCTGGATCACGACTATTTGTGGCGGACCACGCTGTGTCTGCCGGAACGCGGCCGCATCGGCATCTTCAACCGCTCCTACTACGAGGAGGTGCTGGCCGTCCGGGTGAATCCGGAGCTATTGCACGCGCAGCGGTTACCACCCGTCAAAGGCAACATCTGGAAGCAACGGTTTGAGGACATCAACGCCTATGAGCGGCACCTGGCGCGCAATGGCACCGTGATCCGGAAGTTCTTCCTCCACGTCTCACGCGAAGAGCAGCGCAAGCGATTCCTGGAGCGGTTGGAGCAGCCCGAGAAGTATTGGAAGTTCGCCTCCGCCGACGTCGATGTCCGGCAGCAGTGGGACGACTACATGCACGCCTATGAGCAGATGATCCGGCATACCTCTTCGCCGGAAGCACCCTGGTACGTTGTGCCCGCCGACAAAAAGTGGTTCACGCGCCTGGTGGTGTCGGAAGCCATCAATGACGCCCTGGAATCGCTTAACCTCCGCTACCCCAAACTGGACCCCACGCAGCGCAAGCAGCGGGAAGCCGCGCGGGCTGTGCTGGCGGCGGAACAAGACTAGCGCAGCCCTCAGCGGACCGTGTGCTCCGTCGAGATGATCAAACCTCGGTCATCGATCAAGTTGAGATACGCGGCTTTGGCGTCCGCCGGAATCGACGCCGAAACCCGGCGGGCGTCGGCATTGATCGTCGCCGCCAGCGTCTCCCACTTGCGTTCCTGCCATTTGCCGGTGTCGCGCGTGAAACAGATCTCCGCCTTCACGGGCGGTCTCGATTTGCGATATTCGGCCCACGCCTCGCCTTGCGCAGTCACACCCTGGCGGCGCAGGGCCATCAGCGGCGCAGCTCCGGTCAGCGCCGCCTGCGCATAAGCAAAGATCTCTTCGGGCTTCGCACCGTCCGGATGGCTGTGCTTCATGCGGACCTGCAGGCTCAGCAACCGTTCGCCGCGCGGCAGCCGGTAGGATTTCTGCCACGAGGACATAACG
>JBIKMK010000477.1:0-4086 GCA_044359315.1 Bryobacteraceae bacterium
TGCTAGGATGAAGGCATGGAGCTGGCCGAGGAAACGATCTCTCGAGATCCTGAAATCTCGCAAGGCACCCCTGTCTTCCGCGGTACCCGGGTACCCGCCGCCACCTTGATCGACTATTTGGAAGACGGCGAAACACTCGAAACCTTCCTCCGTAATTTCCCCAGCGTGACGCGAGCGCAAGCCGTGGCACTCCTTGAGCAGCTGCGCGCGGCGGTGGCTTGAAGATACTGCTGGATGAGAGCGTACCGGCCGACCTGTGCGAATGGGTACGCGCAATGTTGCCCACATACTTCGGGAACTGAATCGGATGCAGAACACTCCGGCTTCCTTCGTCGAAATTCCTTGGTCTAACGACTGGCGCTAGTCCGCTCTGCCGCCACCCCTCACCACCCGCCCCACATGCAGATCCTCCGCATTCAACATCGCATTGAACAACAAGAAAAAGCTCCCCTGCGTCTCATGCCGCCACATCGGGTTGTTGGCGAACAGCAAGTAATGCCCATTGCCCTTCGGTACATCCAGCAGCGCCGGACGACCGGCCAGTTCGCGACCTCCGGCCAGCATACCGGAGACGAGTAACTCGCGCTCTTCGGCAAACCGCAAGATCGTGCGCGGGCGCAGATGTTCGGGTGCCAGATACGGCCGCGCGAACTCGCGCAGTTCATCGGACACTGGAGCGTCCTCGCCCGGTTTCACCGGAGCCGGGGGCGGCGGAGGCGGCACCGCCGCGCGCGCCTGCACTTCATCGGGATCATTCACGCCACCGCGCCCCGTCGGCCGGCCTTGCGGTGCGTTGCCGAACGCTCCCCCGCCGCCCATCTGCAGGCCGCCCGTGGCGCTCACCTGGAACACCGGTGCCTGGTTGAAGTAGATCGAAAGCTTCTCCTCATAGCCGTAGCTGAGCGGGCTGCCGCGATCCGCAAAGCGGCTCTGCAGCACGGAGCCCTTGGCGTTCAGCTCGCGCGTCGCGGAGATGGTGATGCCTTCCACCAACCCGTAATCAATCGGGATCGAGGAGTTGCCCGCGATGAACGCAAACACACCGCCCTGCTCCACAAACTTCTGGATGTGCAGCAGGCCCTCCAAACCCATGCCGCCGCGGATGTCATCGGCTTGATCCGGCGCGAGGCCAAAGCTGGGCGTCAGGTCCGACTTCTTGAATGGCACCGGGTCCGGGCCATGCTTCGGCAGCCCATTCACGATGCGCTGCGAAGCGCCGGGCGTCGGCCCCAGGATGATCACATCCCACTTCGCCTTCAGGTCGGGCGTTGCAGCCAGCACTTGCGTCGAGACATAGTCATACGGGATGCCCTGCTTGTCCAGCGCAATCCGGAACCAGCCCTCCGTCTGCGTTGAAAGCCACGTGTGGACCAGCGCCACCCGCGCCGCCGTCAGCTTATGCGTTGGCACCTCGGGCTTGGCATCGAGCGCGATCAGTTGCACGCCCAAGTCCCGCCCCGTCTGGTTCAGCCGCGTCCGCAGATCGTTGTCCGCCGGGATCAGAAACGTCCCCGCGTTGAACTTGCGCCCACCCGCCTCAAACGCCTTCTCCGCCGCCAGCATCGGCACATCCTTCAGCGAATACCGGAACGTCGCCAGCACATTGTCCGCATTGTGTTGCACCGCATAGACCGGCCCATTGCCCACCACGCCGCCCGGCGCCCGCGCCATCGAGCCCAGGATCGTCATCGGCTCCTTCAAGACCGCCGCATCCGTCACGCGCACCGTTGCCACATTGCGCAGCGGGCCCACGCTCCAGCCGGTGTCGTCGTAAGGCCGGGTGTCAGCCGCATTGTAGAACTGCTTGTCGAACATCATGTCCACCAGCCGCGAATACGGCTGGTCCATACGCAGCACATACGATCCCTTGGCCAACTTCGCGCCCTTCACTTCCACCGCCTTATCCAGCAGATGCGTCTCCACG
Organism: Bryobacteraceae bacterium; assembly: GCA_044359315.1. Lineage (GTDB taxonomy): Bacteria > Acidobacteriota > Terriglobia > Bryobacterales > Bryobacteraceae > JAPKYZ01. The sequence goes on from JBIKMK010000477.1 coordinate 1,925, forward strand.
CCATGCGCCGCCATCAGGTTCACCAGTTCCGCCGCCGCTGCCGGGCGCGGATCATCGGCCGGAATCACCCACGCCGCCGGACCCTCCTTGGTCGCCTTCTCAATCGACCGCTTGCCCTTCAGGTAGAAGTTATTCAGAAACTCCTTTCCATTGCGCGCCGTGTAGTTCATCGCGAGCAACAACGCGCTCTGCTGCAGATTGATGTTGTTCCGGTACGACCACGTCACTTTGGGGAGCGGTGGGTTCGGCCGGTACCACGCCCGCGACGTCTGCGCGGCAGACAACGTCCGGTCCCGCGTGTCCGCGCCGCCATTGCCGAACGTCTCATAGAAGCGGCCAATGGCGTTGTGCGTGTTCGCCGTCCAGAACATGTAGTTCAGCGCCCAGCCATCGTAGAACCCATGCGTCCACACTCCCGGCACGCCGCGCTTGGTCATCTCTTCCACTTCGTGATAAGCAAGCTTCTGCCACTCGTTCACCACAATCGGATCGACCCAGGCGTTGTACGGACCAATGCCGGTTGAGACATACAAGTACGGCACGGATTCATGCAGATCGTGCAGCACCGTCGGGTGCCAGTCCAGAAACGTCTTCACCACAATGCGCGACAGGTTCAGCGACAGCGCCATGCCATCGCGATTGTTGTCATGCGCCACATACTTGCCCCAGTAGAGCAGGCTGGGCGCTTGCCGCGACGGATTCTCGCGCTTCCAGGCCTGCAAGTCGACTTGCCGGTCCCAGCCGTCCACTTCAGTGGCGGGCGTGATCAGCACCACCATGTTGTCGCGGATCGTCTGGATCACCGGCGTCTCCTCAACGGCCAGGCGATACGCCATCTCCATCAGCATCGTCGGGGACCCCATCTCCGGCGAATGGATCGCTCCCGTCGCCCAATAGATCGGCAACCCCTCGGCGATCAGCTTCTGCGCATCGGCCTCCGTCAACTTCCGCGGATCAGCCAGCTTCGCGGTGATCTCCTTGAGGCGCGCCAGCCGCGCCAGATTCTTCTCGCTTGAAATCGCGATCAGCATCGTGTCGCGGCCCTCTTCGCTCGCCCCAATGTTCCAGCCCTTCACGCGTGGCGAAGCTTTCTCCAATTCGCGCAAGTACCGGTGCATCTGGTCCACCTTGGCGAGTTTCCCCGGCTCACCCGGAATGAAGCCCAGAATCTTGTCTGGCGTTGGCACCTTCGCCGAAGCCGGCAAGTGATCCACCAGTTCCGTCAGAAAGACCGGGTCCGTGGTGAACTCCCGGATCTTTTGCGTGTAGGCCGCATCATTCTGCGCCCACGCCGCCATCGCCGAATAGAAAACCAGAAGGGGAGAAACCAAGCGTACCCGCATGACTGGTTATGATAAAGCCTTTGCAGCTCCGTTACACGAACTCATGACCACCGTTTCCCACCTTGAATGCAGCGTCACCGGCACCCGCTATGAAGCCGGACAGATCTGGAACCTGTCGGAGGCCGGCTGGCCGCTACTGGTCCGGTACGATCTGGAGGCCTTGCGCCAGGGCTGGAACCGTGACTGGATCAACAACGGCCCCTCATCGATGTGGCGTTACGCACCCGTCCTGCCGGTCCGCAACCCGGCCTCGATCGTCTCGCTGGGCGAAGGTATGACGCCGCTCATCCGCACGACGCGCCTCGAAAAGAAGCTCGGCTGCACGGACCTTTGGGTGAAGGACGAAGGCATCAACCCCACCGGCTCCTTCAAAGCCCGCGGCCTCTCCTGCGCCGTGTCGATGGCCAAAGAGCTCGGGATCAAGAAGGTGGCGATCCCGTCAGCCGGCAACGCCGCCAGTGCCATGGCCGCCTACGCCGCCGCCGCCGGCATGGAGGCGCATATCTTCATGCCCGTCGATGTGCCCCAGGCCAACTTCATCGAATGCAAAAGCTTCGGTGCCCACGTCACCCTGATCGATGGCCTCATCAGCGATTGCGCCAAAATCGTCGCCGAACGCAAAGAGAAAGAAGGCTGGTTCGACGTCTCGACGCTGAAAGAGCCCTACCGCATCGAAGGCAAGAAGACCATGGGCTACGAAGTAGCCGAGCAGTTCCAATGGACCCTGCCCGACGTCATCTTCTACCCCACCGGCGGCGGCGTCGGCATGATCGGCATGTGGAAGGCGTTTGACGAAATGGAAGCGCTCGGTTGGATCGG
>JBIKMK010000478.1:0-4076 GCA_044359315.1 Bryobacteraceae bacterium
CTACGCCGAGAATCGTCCCGCCCGCGTCGGCTACGGATTGATTGAGGATGCGTTGCAGTTCCCCGATGAGCCGCAGTTCACCTGTCCGGCGATGATCTTCCACGGCATTCGGGATACGGTGGTTCCGGCTGAGGCCTCGATGCGGTTTTGCACCCGGAACATGAATGCCCGCTTGCAGCTGTTCGATTCCGGCCATGAACTGACCGACGTGATGGAAGAGATCTGGCTAGTCTGCCGGCAGCATCACCCAGAGCTCCGGACGGCCTGAGTTGCAGTGCACGGCCCGGGCCAGCAATCCCATCGACCCCCAGGAAAGAAACAGCGCCATCCGCGCCGCATGCCACGCGCCCCAATGGTTGTCTCCCGCCGCAAAGGCCTGCTCGCGCCGGGATACCGAAGGGATCGGGTGGAAGATCGTCTCAATGCCGCCCGGCCGTGCGGGTTCGTCGTCCTGCATCTGGTCCAGAGATGAGATGGTGCGGCTAAACCAACCTTGCGAAACACCTCGCTGCCGCGCGTAGCCGTCGGCTTCCATCACTCCCGCCCGGCTGAGAGTCGGCAATACCAGCAGCCCCAAAAACGACCATGCATTGAAGGCCAGCGCCAAACTCACCAGTCCGGCGACAGAATCAAAATTCGCCAGCGGTTGGTAAGTCGAAAGCCATAGCCCCAACAGGTTCCACCCCATCGCCACCAGAATGCCCCGCGCGCGGCTGCCACTCTCCACAGCGCCATAGCGGCGCACAATCTCCACCGCTACCTCTTCCGGCGCCAGGTGGCGCAGCCAATGGTCAGGGATGACAATATGTGTCGCCCCGGGCCAGCCGGCCACACCGCCCGAAAAGCCTCCATCCACGCCACGCAAAACGATAATCGGAGGCACCGGAACATTCCACTGACGCAGCACCGCCTCCACCCGCGAAAGATCGGCCGGAACCCGGTGCAGCCCGCCCACCAACCTGCTCACCGGAGCCTGCAGGGCCACCAGCATCGCCATCGACAGGCCCGCCGCCAAAATCGCCCCCCACCGCCCTCCGGCACGGCCCGCCGTCAGCAGGGCAAACGCGCCGATCAGCGTGATCGAGCAATGGCCCGCCGCCCCCCGCGCACAGGTCCAGACAAAGGCCGGCAGCATCTGGCACATGCGGGCATGGGAGCAGGGCAAGTGATAGCCGCCCAGAAAATCGAACGGCCAACTCAACACCGTATAGACGGCCAGGACGGCAGAGATCCACAGCAGTTCCTGCCACCACGGCAACTGGGTGACGGGCAGGATCCGGTAAGGCAGCCGGGTGACCAACGCCACGGAAGCGAGCAGGACAAAAAAGCCCACATCCGAGATGCCCAGCCACAGTCGGGCCCGGGCGTAGGTTATCTGGGGCAAAGTGGGGTCCTCATTTCTCTCCCGTTGTACGCTTTGGAAGATGCTGCTCGGCGCGTTGTGGCTCCTAAATCTCGGTCTGCTAAATTTCCGGGCGGCCACAGCTGACGAGCCTCTTATCGGGCCAGAACGGGTCGCGCTGGCCTTTCAGGGTAAGTCCGGGCGGGTTTCGGCTAAGTTTATTGCGCCCACGGGGGACCGCTGGGTCCGGCTGCTGGGTTCCGGCACCATCCGCATCAACGGCACCCTGGTCCCCGCCCGGCCACAGGATCAGGCCACCGGCAGCGTCGCGCTCACGCCCTTCCTCCGCCGGGGGGAGAATCTCCTCGAAGCCGAGGGCTATTCCGGACCCGGTGAGTTGGAGATCACTCCGCGCGTGTACCTGTCCGTCCGCCGGCGCGGGGACTCTTTGTCGGCTCTGGTCGAGAACACCCTGGCCAATGCTTGCAATGTCGAGATTTCCGTCGGCCAGCAAACGCAAAACGCCTACATCCCGCCGGAATCGATGACGGTTCTGGAATTTTCGGCCCCCCGGGCGGGATCTGTCGAAGTCAGGCTCTATAAGTTTGCCGAAGCGCTGGAAGAAGGCTACACCTTCCGGCTCCAGGTCCCGTAAAGCCTGATACACTGCCAGACGATCTATTTTTGCGGCCGTGTTAAACTTCGGGCAGGCGGGGTGTTTTCCAACTTTGGAATTTCGCCCTGGATTTTGGAACCGATTCGGTCCCGGGTGGCGTCATACTCGTGTGGCAGGCGCGTTGAACGGCTTGCGGGAAGTGCTAGAGAGCGAAGACTATGGTCGAGCAGCAGGACAAGCAGCAACTCTATAAACCCGGTGAGGCCGAGGCTCGTTTAGCCGGCGTTTTCGGCGGCTATGACGAAGAGCCCTGGTTTGCTTCCCTGGTCCGGCAGGTCAAGGAGCGGTTCAATCCGCCGCCGCAGCAGGAATTGGTACTCACCTCTAAGCCCATCCCGGTGAAGGATATCTGGGGTGCTTACGGCGGGAATGAAAATCGCGCCGGTGTCGGATCGATTTTGATCCATGCGGCGGTAGTGCTGTTGCTCATCCTGATCGGGACCAGCCCCGCAGTCCAGAAAAAGGCAAAGGACGTCACCTCGTTGATTGCGCCGGACTTGGCCCCTTATATGGCCTCCAAGCCCTCGCCCAAGCAAATGGGTGGCGGAGGCGGTGGCGGTGACCGTTCTCTCACCCAGGCCAGCAAAGGCAAGTTGCCCCGTTTTGCCGACAAGCAGTTCACCCCGCCGATGGCTGTGGTGAACAATCCCGCACCGAAACTGGTGATGGAACCGACGTTGATCATCCAGCCGGATGCCGCCGTTCCGAACGTGGCGATGCCCAATTATGGCGACCCGCTGGCGAAGCTGGGCGCGGCCTCCAACGGCACGGGCAGTGGTTCCGGTATCGGCAGTGGCTCCGGTGGTGGCGTCGGCTCCGGTCGTGGCGCGGGTATGGGTCCGGGAGAAGGCGGCGGCTTTGGTGGCGGCGTCTACCGCATCGGCGGCGGCGTTTCGGCCCCCTCGCTGATCTACAAAGTGGAGCCGGAATACTCGGAAGAAGCCCGCAAGGCCAAACACCAAGGCACGGTCGTACTGGATGTCGTCGTGGACGACAAAGGCATGCCCCAAAACGTCCGTGTCATCCGCGCCATCGGCCTGGGTCTGGACGAAAAGGCGATTGAAGCCGTCAGCAAGTGGCGCTTCAAGCCCGGCTTGAAGGATGGCCGCCCCGTCGCCGTCCGCGCCAGCATCGAAGTCAACTTCCGGTTGCTGTAGGCCGAAAGCCGTCGCTCGAGCCGGCCCGTCGACGAGCTGGCGATTTGTAAACACCATTTTCGCGAAATGGTTGGCAATCCACTTTCATTCCATTAGACTTGTGCCAAGGGAACATCACTACGCCGTGCCAGCACGGTGATGTGGTGGCATGGTTACAAAAGTGAGTTTGCGTCGTTCAAGCGGCACACAAGACCGCGCTTCGACTAAACTCCGTCCCAGACCTCCCGTCTGGGGGCCCGAATTGTTGTGGTCGGCCTTCAGTAGCAGTGCCTTTCAGTCGCAGTACCATTCAGATCTATTGGAGGATCGGTCGTGAGTACACCAAGCAGTGGACCGGCGGCGGCATGAACAATCCGCTACTGTTGCATTCCGTCAGCTATGCGGGATTGTGGGGACAGGCGGCTTTGCCCGTCACTGCGGTCCTGGACAAGGCAGTTCAGCTGGGGTTTGACGGCGTCATGCTGATGGCCAAGCGCCCGCATGTTTCGGCGCTCGATTACGCCGCCCGGGAACGGGAACAGCTCCGCCAGCAACTGGAACAACGAGGGTTGAAACACCTCTGCCTGGCCGGGTACTGCAATCTCACCGCGGATCTGGAGCATGCCGAAATCCCACACCGGGAACTGCAGGTGACCTATCTGCTGGAACTGGTGAAGCTGACGCAGGAACTGGGCGGAACCCTACTGCGCGTCTTCACCGGGTACGATCACCCGGCAGCGGATTCAGGCCGCCAGCTCCGCCTGATCACCGAGACGCTGAAAGAAACCGCCCAGCGGGCGGCGATGTTCGGGGTCACCCTCGGCGTCCAGAATCATCATGACCAGGCAGTGGACTGGCAAAGCCTCCATGACCTGATCCACGCCGTCGGCGAACCCAACTGCCGGGCCTGCTACGACGCCTG
>JBIKMK010000277.1:0-5768 GCA_044359315.1 Bryobacteraceae bacterium
TCCGCGGCGACGGCGGCGTATTGGGCACCCTGACACCAGCCGGCCAGATGGATGCGCTCAAAGCGCTCCGCCAGAAACTCCAGATGCTCAAGGACATCGTCGATGGTGCGGACGGCGCTGGCCAGGTCGCCCCGGCCGGCATTCAGGCCGCAGCCTCGCCGGTCCGGCGCGAAGACGCTCATGCCGGGTGCGCGGGCTTGCACGGCTTGGGCGAGCGGGCGCTGCCAAGCGGAATGGCTCATACCGCCATGGAGCACGACCATCACGTCAGAGCCTTGCGTCGGACCCCATTGCCGGTAGTGGATGTCGTAGCCATCGGACATTGTCTGTTGGGCCACGGTCTCTGATTCCGGCCAAGCCTTACCGGGCGCCCGGCACTTCAGCCCCCAGCCTGAGGACCAGGCCTGCGGCATTGTGAGTTGCAGACCTTCAGTGGTCACCTCGGCATAGGGACGGCGCAGATCGATGGCACCGCCACGGCCCCAACGGAGGCTGGGTGCGGCGGGTTCACGCTCCACCAGACGTGAGCCGAACCCACCTTCCTGCGCTACCAGCAAGTCGCCCGCCGCAGCCGCGATGAGCATCGCAGCACGGGTGAGCACGGAGGTTTCGCCAACGTGAGCACCAATGATGATGGGCCACTGACGCTGCCGCAGGGCGGCCACCAATTGCAGGCCACGCAGAACTCCGCCCACGCGTGAGACCTTGAGGTTAGCCATGTAGCGGCCAGCCGCGTCGTTGTAGCGCTCCAGGTCGGCCATCGTGCAGAGGCTCTCATCGAGGATGACCGGGCAGCCGAGGCCAACGCTGATGCGGCTGTGATGATCGACGTCGCGGGGCCTTACCGGTTCCTCGATGCCGAACAGTTCGAAGCCGAGCGCGCGCAGATAGTCGAGGGCTTGATCCGGCGCATCCCCCCACAAGTTGTTGGCGTCGGCGCGGAGCCGTGTGTGGGGGACGTTGTGCCACGCCGCTAGTTCTTTGACGCTTGCAAACTTCGCCCGGTCCGTCTCCAGATTGCCTTCGAGCTTCACTTTGAAATCCGTGAGGCCGAGGATGAGGTACTGATCAATCAGGAAGCGAGTCTTCCAGGATTCGTCGTTGCCCAGTACGGCCGAATAGACATGCGGCCCGCCGGGCGCGGCCAAGCCCAGCATCGCTTCCACGCTCTGGCCGCGCTCCTGCGCCAACAGATCGAGCAGTGCGCTTTCGATAGCGCACCAAACGGAGGGAGAGGCATCGATCGCGGCTGACTGCCGCCGGACCCAATCCTGCAGCGCCTCCAGAGTGATGCACTCCCGCTGGATTTCTTGGGCCCAGGTACCGATCCATTGCCGGCAGGAGGCGCGGGTCTCACCCGTGACATACTCGCGCGGGCAGCCTTCGCCATAGCCCTTCAACTCCCCGCGCGAAGCTTCCACCCAGAGGCTTTCGCCATGGGTCCGCGCCGCGGAGGCGTGCCGGAAGGTCATCTTCAGCGGAACGCGCAGCTCCGAGAAGCGCAATACGAGAGGTTTCATGCGGTGGCCCTTTTTCTTGCCCCAAACAACGCGACGAAGTATTCTTCCATCCGTTCCAGATGCTGGCGGTGGAACGTGAAACAGGCATAGTCCTTGGAGGTTGAGAATCCACCGGCCAGGAAGGCCTCAACGTCTCCATCTTCCAGAGCAATGCAGTGCGTATAGCCAGCCGCGGCATAGCGACCTTTGGCCGCCTGGATCAGGGCCAGCTGCGCATCACGATCCGGCTCAAGCAGGTGAACAGTGAAGGCGTTGGTGAGCTCACTAAAGTTCATTCCGCGCGAGGAGAACTCCAGCAGGGCAAACCCCACTGGCTTGCCGTCGCGTTCGGCCACCAGGCTTTCCCGGTGCCGGGTCAGCCCGAGGTGCTGGTGCGCAGCGGATGCGTAGTTGACCCGATCGAGGTGGTTTGCCGCCAGCTCGGCATGGCGGCCCCGCTCCTGAAACCATCCCTGCACCATCTCGGAATCGGCATCGGTCGCGGGCCGGACATTGACGCCTGCGGACACTTCGGGAGAACCACTGTCCACCGGGGCTACCAGGTAGTGGAACACGCGCAGATCAGCGGTCGTCGGATCCTCGACGCCCCGGGCAAAGCCTCCGAACACGCGCGCAGGCCAGACATTATTGGGCCGAAAGTACATCTTGGCCCAGACGATATCGGGACGAATCCGCCCATAGTAGGAGAACGCCAGGTTCAAACGCGCCGTGGCATCGGCTCCGCGCCCGGTTAAAGGCAGCGCCGCCAGATGCTGCACAATCCACGTTTCGTCACACCAGCGAAGCAGGCTGATGTGCGCATCCAAGGCCTCCGGCTGGCCGATCACAACGGTGGACATCACCTCGCCATTGCAGCCCAGCATCGTGCGCATGGTGGAATGAATCTCCGGCAGCACCGGCTCCAAGCGCGTCACCTTCTCGGGGTAAAGGAAGCCGCTGTCGAGAAACAGCTTCCATACGCTCTCAAACGTCACGTCAAAGGCGATCTTTACGCCGGGATACGACAACAACACTTGTTGCGCATACTCGCGGTGCGGCGACCGCAGGTTCTGGATTCTGGAATCTTCCACGTCCCATCCTTTTCTCGGCACCGTTCACGGCGGTGACCCGCGCTTCGTGGAAAGGGTTCGCCACACCGCCAACGTCGGCTGATCTTATCATCTCTCGATCCACCGATCGGAGATGCCTGTCATAGGGTGTTCGCCGAGGCAATTCCGTTTCAAAAGCTGCTGTGGAAAGCTCACATCGTTTGTAGCCAGGGCGGACTGCTGGATACTCCGTGGCACGGAGGCTTGGGTGCGATGGAGCAGATTTGAGGGATACCGCGTTACAGTGTGGAAATGCCAGACCGGCGCCCACCGGACGTCGAACTCGAGCTTTGGTTGAAGGATCGACGGCGCGAGTATCGCCGGGAGTCCAGAACCGCATTGGCCTATGGGGTCTTGATGCTAGCGGTGGCCTGCCTGGCGAGATGGCCGCTGCTTCGTGTGATCACCGGAGTACTGGCCTTGTGGAGAGCCTTCGCCGCGTATCGAATCATCCAGCATCAGCGATCTCTTGATGTGGTCGCGGAAGCGGCCCAGCGGACGGGGGAGGCAACGATAGACCGGTTACTTAATCAGGAGGCGACGTTCCTTCGGTCGATGCTGTAGTTGTATGCCTTGCCGCTCAGTGTTGGTTTGGCCGCGATCGGTGGGGTGATTTGGCACGAAGCACGATCGGCTCCGATGTTGGCGCTGTGCTTGATCCTGGCCGTGGGAACGTTTGCCGGCGCGCGCCACCTGACTTCGCGGAAGCTTGCCGAGATGGAGGCACTTCGCGCTCGGCTTAATCCAATCGATTCGCCGGGGCAGTAATGGCATTCGCTTTCCAGATCGCTACGGGGAGGATCTCGCTTGTGCCGCATCCCCGTTATCGCCCCGCCTGCGATAGACTCAATCGCTGTCTGACGGAGGTAAGTTATCACCATGCTGGCTTGGGCGCTGTTGTTCCATGCGCAAATCCTGGTCGATGTGCCGACCACGGCGAAGAATCCGCACAGTTCGCCCGCTGATGTCGAACTGGGCCGGAAGATTTATGGGGCGCGCTGTGCCGGGTGCCATGGGCCAATGGGCGATGGTGGCAAGGGGACTAATCTCGCCACGCCCGTGTTGCCTCGCAGCCCCGATGATCTGACGCTGTGGAAGGTGATCCGCTTTGGCGTGCCGGAAACGGAGATGCCTTCGCACAATCTCACCAACAAAGAGATCTGGCAGATTGCAGCCTTTGTCCGGACGTTGGGCAAGCTGGATACGGCTCCGGTGACGGGCGACGGCAAGCGCGGGGAGACGATCGCCAAGGGCAAGGCCGGCTGCTTGGGCTGCCACATTGTGCGCGGCCAGGGGGGCGAAATGGGGCCAGCGCTCACCGACATCGGTCTGCGTCGCGGACCCGGTTATCTGCGCCGCAAGCTGACTGATCCGGATCGCGATTCAGCGGGCTTTCTGCAAGTGCATCTGACGACAAAAGCGGGTACGGCATTGAGCGGCATCCGCATGAATGAAGATACCTACTCGATCCAAGTGCGCGACCGTGGCAATCGGCTGCATTCCTTCTGGAAGGCTGACTTGAAGGAGTTGCGCCTGGAGCAGAAGACCCTGATGCCGTCCTACAGCCAGCAGCTGACGGCCCAAGAGATCGATGACGTGGTGGCTTACCTCACCCAACTGCGAGGCATTCAATGAGCTTCTCCAAAATGATCGCCCTGACGCTGGGCACCATGCTGCTGGCCTTTGGCCAACTGACGCCGGAGCGGATTGCGAAGGCGTCCGCGGAGCCACAGAACTGGCTGACCTATTCCGGCAACTATGCGGGCCACCGCTTTTCGCCGTTGAAGCAGATCAATGAATCGAATGTAGGGAAGCTGAAGGTGGAGTGGTCCTACCAGGTGAACTCCCTCCAGCGCTTCGAAGGCACGCCCATTGTCGTCGATGGCGTGATGTACGCTTCTGAACCGCCCAGCAACCTGACGGCGATTGATGTCCGCACGGGGCGGCCGATCTGGAAGTATCGCCGGTCGATGCCTGCTGATCTGCGGGTCTGCTGCGGGCAGGTGAACCGGGGCGTGGCGGTGTCGGGCAATCTGGTGTTTCTAGGGACGCTCGACGCACACTTGCTGGCATTGAATGCGAAGACGGGTGCCATCCTGTGGGACGTCACCGTCGCCAACTACAAGGATGGCTATTCGCTCACCGGGGCTCCGCTGATCGTGAAGGATAAGGTGATCACCGGCATGGCGGGCGGCGAGTATGGCGTGCGTGGCTTTCTCGATGCCTACGATGTCGCGACCGGCAAGCGGGCGTGGCGCTTCTGGACGATCCCCATGCCGGGCGAACCCGGCGGGCAGACTTGGGCGGGCGACAGCGGCAAGACGGGTGCGGCGGCCACTTGGGTGACCGGCAGCTATGACCCGGAGACGAACCTCGTCTATTGGGGCACCGGCAATCCGGGTCCGGATTGGAATGGCGATGTGCGAGCCGGCGACAATCTCTATTCCGACTGCATTCTGGCGATTGATGCGGATTCGGGCAAGTTGAAGTGGCACTTCCAGTTCACGCCACATGACGTGCATGATTGGGATTCGACGGCGGTGCCGGTGCTGGTGAATGCGAACGTAGCCGGGCAGCCGCGGAAGCTGGTGGTGTTCCCGAATCGCAACGCTTTCTTCTATGTGCTGGACCGGGTGACCGGGCAGTTCATCACCGGCAAGCCCTATGCGAAGCAAACCTGGGCCAAAGGCCTGGACGATAGCGGGCGCCCGGTACGAGTGCCGGCCACTTCGCCGAGTGTCGAAGGCACACAGGTGTGGCCATCGGTGTCGGGCGCGAGCAACTGGTATAGCCCCAGCTTCAGCCCGGAGACGGGCATGCTCTACGTGGCCGTGCGCGAGTCCGGCTCGCAATACTTCAAGGGGGAGGCCGAGTACAAAGCCGGCGAACAGTTCAACGGCGGCGGCTTCCGCAGTATTCCGGGCGAGGTCCTCTGGGGTGCAATCCGCGCCTTTGATCCGGCCACGGGCAACGTCAAGTGGGAGTACAAACTGTTCACGCCCCCCTGGTCCGGCGTGATGTCGACCGCTGGCAACCTGGTATTTGGCAGCACGGCGGAAGGGCAGATCTTTGCGTTATCCGCCTCCACCGGCAAGGAGCTGTGGCGCTTTGAGGCGGGCGGCCAAGCGCGGGGCAACCCGATCAGCTACGCCGTGGACGG
>JBIKMK010000151.1:0-8226 GCA_044359315.1 Bryobacteraceae bacterium
CGATGGGCAATGCGCTGTACGTGCTGAGCGTGGCGCAGTAAGGGTAAGCGCCCGAAACCGAGCCGCGACCAGCAGGAGCGGGCTGCTCTCAAAACACGCGGCGCCGCAAGTGACCGGCAAGCCTAGATCAGCGGCCAGTGCCACGTTGAGTCAGCAGGCAACGGCAATGGAAAAGCCCGCTCCTGCTGGTCGCGGCTCAGCGGGGGCCTCGCAGTCGCCCCCGCTACTTGCCCTTCAGCGCTTTGTCGACGGCGGCTTGGGCGAGCGGTTCCATGATGGCGTAGCCGGCGTCGTTGGGGTGGAGGCCGTCGCCGGTGATCTCTTTGCGGAGTAGCTTGGCGTCGTCCAGCATGGCCGAGTAGTAGTCGAGATAGACGGCGCCTTGCTTGGCGGCGTACTCAGCGATCCACTTGTTGAGCGCGATGATCTTCTCCGGTGGGCGGCGGGCCATCTGGGGGCGGTGGTAGTCGCAGACCGGCATCACGGAGGAGAGCACAACCTTGATGCCGTTCGCCTTGGCCAGTTGAACCATGGAGGCAATGTTGTCCTCGATCATTTCTAGCGTCATCGGGCCCGTGTTGCCGGCGATGTCGTTGGTGCCGGCCAGGATCACGACGGCCGCTGGTTTCAGCGCGATCACGTCGGGCCGGAAGCGGATCAGCATTTGCGGCGTGGTCTGGCCGCTGATGCCGCGGTTGACGTAGGGCTTGCCCGGGAAGAACGTGCCACCGCGGCGGCCCCAGGCGTCGGTAATGGAATCGCCCATGAAGACGACGCGCTTTTCGCCTGCGGCCGGTGCGGTGAGCTTCTCATTGTCGGCGCGATAGCGGGACAGGTTCGGCCAATCCTGCAGTGTGCGCTGGGCACGCTCATAGTCAGCCTTGAGCTTTACCGGATCATCGGAGGCGGCAGGGGCCTGAGCAAAGGCGAAGGAGCCGCTGAGCAAAACGGCAGCAAGAATAGGGCGGATCATCGAACCTGATTGTATCCCTGATCTCGTCGCGGCTCCTGCTTTGGCCGCTGTTGTTTCAGTGCGGGATCAGCCCCATGCGTGAGCTTGGGGCTTCTTCGCTTAACCGGAGCAAGCCCCAAGCTCACGCATGGGGCTGGGCAAAAACAAGTCATCCGGTCGTAGCACTACTTGCGCTCGTAGACCACGCGGCCTTCCACCATCGTCATCACCGGCGCCATGGTGCGGAGATCGGCTTCGGGGCAGTTGAGGAAGTCCTGTTCCACCACCACGAGATCAGCCAGCTTGCCTACATCGAGCGAGCCTCGCTGCTTTTCGCTGAACTGCATCCAGGCGGCGCCGGTGGTCCACATTTTTAGTGCGTCGCGCCGGGTGACGCGTTCTTCGGGGTAGAAGTCGTTGCCCTCGCGGGTCTTGCGGACAACGGACATCCAGATGTTGAAGAAGGGGTTGAAGGCGTTGACAGCGGTGTCCTTGCCCCAGCCGATCATGTGGTCGCTGCCGCCCGCCACGGGGATGCCCATCTTCAAATAGGACGCCAGCGGGAAGAAGTAGCGCATCTTGTCCAGGCCAAAGACGCGTCCCAGAGCAGGAACATCGAAGTACATCCAGCCGGGCTGAGCGTCGACGGCCACGCCCATGCGCTTCATGCGGTCCAGCGCGTCCTGGCTCATGAAGCTGCCGTGCATCACGTGGTGGCGGCGTTGGGCGATGGGTTTTTCTTTGTTGAGCAGCTCAAAGGCATCGAGCAGATTGTCAATGGCCGCGCCGCCTTGGACGTGGGCGGTCAACTGCCAGCCCCCGTCGCTGGCCGTGCGGAAGATGCGGTAGAGCTTCTCCGGCTCGACAAACAGCGTGCCGCGCGCATCGGGATTGGTCTGGCCATAGAGCTGACGACCGAAGGCGCCGTAGGGCATGCGCTGATAGGCCGTCCCGACGGACTGGCCGCCATCGAGTGTCACCTTGAACGTCGAGAACTTCAGCCACTCGTCGCCTTGTCCCGTGCGCCAGGGACGTTGCTTGATCTCTGCTTCAACTTGCTCCACCGGGCGCGAGGCGTCGATGCGCCAGGTCATGGCGACGCGGATGGGCAGGCGGCCTTGGGCCTTCAGCTTGTTGAGCAGCGTCACATCTTCTTCGGTGACCGCGCGGTCACCCACGGCCGTCAGTCCAGCGGCGGCGTAGGTGCGGAGCATCTGCTCCATGGCTTTGAGCTTCTCTTCTTCCGTAAACGGGTCACTCTTTTGCGCGCCTTTGAGCAGCTGCGCTGCATTGCGGAGGATGCCGTTGGGTTCGCCGTCGGCACCTTTCACCACTTCCCCGCCCGCCGGATTGGGTGTGTCGCGGGTGATGCCGCTGATCTTCAAGGCCAGCGTATTGGCGGACCAGACATAGCTGCCGTCAAAGGCCACGGGATGATCGGTATCAACATCGAGATCCTCGCGCGTGGGGAAGCGCATCTCTTTCAGTCGTGGCGGCAGCGTGCGGGGCACGATGATCCATTCGCCCTTGGGTGTAACGGCGGCACGCTCACGGATGTAGTTCTGAATCGCCACAACGCTATCGAGCGGTGGCAACTTGCGGCGGTACTCGCTAAGGGCGGCGCTTAGGATGTGCACGTGGGCGTCATTGAGGCCAGGCAGCACGGTCTTGCCGGCCAGGTCAATGAGCTGTGTTTTCGCGCCTTTCTGCGTGCGTAACAGGTCCGCACTGGTGCCGACGGCGATCACGCGACCAGCCTTGATGGCGACAGCCTCGGCGACGGTGAACTTGGCGTCGACGGTCAAAACGCGGCCGTGGTGGAGGATCAGGTCAGCATCGGCGGCGTGGAGCGAGACCGAAAGGATGGAGAGAGCGAGAAGCTGGTGTGGGTGAACCATCGCCCACTACAATCTCACGTCCCGACTATTCTTTTTGCGGAGAGCTCACCGCAAGGGACGCGATGAAGAGGTCCAAGGGCTGCCCTTCACCACGCAAGGACTGGCGCAGGCCGCGGGCCACTCTGCGAAGATCTTCAAGCAGTTCAGGATCGGCCATCAAGGCCTGGTGACGGCGGAGATGCACTTCTTCATGATCTGCAGGCCGGGGCCTTACGCGATGCACTGGCTTCATTCCACAGCCCCGTTCTAGTGGTCGTACTTCAGCTCACCCGCCTCCACCGCGATGGGAAGGATGTTCTGCTTGACGGGTAGGGGGCAGGTGGTCCAGGGGTTGAAGGCGCAGGGCGGGTTGTAGGCTTTGTTGAAGTCGAGCGTGATGGTGCTGCCCGTTTTGGGCACGGGCGCGTAGAGGAAGCGGGCGGCACCGTAGGTCTGCTTGTTGGCGGTCTTGTCGCGGAAGACGAAGAAGAGCTGGGTGTCGGACTTCAGTGCTTCGAGCGCCAGCTTTTCGCCATTCAGTGTGAACTCGGCCACGCCAATCGCCTCATGGTCTTCGACGACGCCATCGAGCACGGTGGGAATGCGGCGCGCGATGGGTTTGGCGTAGGGCTTGTAGGTGGCTTCCACTTTGTAGCTGGCGTTGACCGGGAACCAGTTGCGGTGCGTGAACTCGCGGCGGATTTTGGCGTTCTTGTCTTTGACGCGAACGCCGATGCGGTCGCCACGCTTAATGACCAGCATGGTGACGTCGCGCAGCTTGATCGCGTCGGACGGCTTGCCATCGGAGTCATCCTTCACCAGAGTGCCGTTCAGCACCGGCATATCGCCGACGATCAGCGCGACATCGGGCATCGGGATCACCTGTACGCGGTTGCCGTCGTAACGGAAGATCCCGGCCAGCGCGGGCGCGGATTCAGAAGGCAACACGATGCCGTTGGAAGAGTGGGCTCCAAAGCGGGTATCGCCGGGTTGCAGCCAGTGGAGACCGGACACCGTGAGCCAGCCATCTTCGGCTTTCAGTCGCTGTTCCATTTCTTCACGCCATTTGGTGATCTGCGTTGTGTAGTCGTCGGTGGCGGCGAATGCAGCAATGCCGATCAGCAATAGGAGAAAGCCCTTCATGTGCATAAAATAGCAGATGTGGCGAGCTTGCTTTTGGTTGCGGCGCTGGGTTTGATGCAGGATTACTCCGACGTCAAGGTGGAACGCGTCTCCGCCGGGCATGTATTCACCGAAGGCCCGGTGTGGTCCCGCGACCAGTTCCTGTTGTTCAGCGATGTGCCGGCCAACAAGATCCTGAAGCTGGATGCCAAGGGCACGACGGTGTACCGCGAGAATTCGAGTGGCACCAACGGCAACACCTTCGATGCCCAGGGCCGTTTGTTGAGTTGCGAAAGCCGCACGCGGCGCGTGGTTCGCACGGAGAAGAACGGCAGCATCACGGTGCTGGCCGAGAAGTTTGAAGGCAAGCGATTTAACGCACCCAACGACATTGTGGCGCGCAAAGATGGCCACATCTATTTCACTGACCCGGCCTTCGGCAATCAGGCCGACACGCGCGAGATGGACTTTTACGGGGTGTATCACCTGCTGCCCACCAAAGGCACGGCGGCACCAGAGATCGAGTTGGTCGCAAAGCCTGCCGGACGCCCGAATGGCATTGCGCTCTCGCCCAATGGCCGCATTCTCTACGTGGCGAATTCGGATGACCGCAACGTGCGGGCGTATGATCTCGACGGCAAAGGCGCGGCGACGAATGAGCGCGTGGTGGTGGACAAGATCGAGGGCGTGCCGGATGGCATGAAGGTGGACGAGAAGGGCAACCTTTATGTCACCGCCAAGGCCCTGTATGTCTATTCGCCCAAGGGCGCGCTGCTGACGACGATCGAGATTCCGGAGACGCCGGCCAATGTGTCGTTCGGTGATGGCGACTATTCGACGCTCTACGTCACGGGCCGCACTTCGGTTTACCGGATCCGGCTGAAAGTTAAGGGCTCGGCGCAGTATCCGCTGGAATCTACCAATTGATGCCTGCGCCGCTGGACCCTACACCGCTTTCACTTGATGACCGCACCTATCCCCCGCGCCCCATTTTGGGCGTCGGGGCGCTGATCTTTGATGGCGACCGCATCTTGCTGATTGAGCGCGGCAAGGAGCCGTTGAAGGGCTACTGGACCATTCCGGGCGGCGCTGTCGAGACGGGCGAGATCTTGCGCGACGCGATGAAGCGCGAGGTGAAAGAAGAGACCGGCCTCGACGTCGAACCCCGCGAAGTGGTGGAAGTGTTTGAGCGCATCACGCTCGATGCGCAAGGGCGCACGAAGTATCACTACGTGCTGATCGACTACCGCTGCGATGTGGTGGGCGGCACGCTTTGCGCGGCCAGCGATGTGGCCGATGCGCGTTGGGTTCCGCTGAGTGAACTGGGACAGTATCAATTGACCTCCGGCACGCTGCCGATCATCGAAAAGGCCTACCGTGGACGCCCCAACGCCTAACCCAGACTCGCCAGACTTCTGCCCTTGGAGCAGTGATCTGCTGGAGTTCGACGACCTGCGGGCGATCCTGAAGCGCTATGTGCCCAGCCCGCTGGGGCGTGCGCGTTTGGAGGAGCTGGGGCCATCAACAGACCGCGCGGCGATCGAGGAAGTGCTGGCCGAGACGGCCGAGGCGATCGCCTACCTGCAAGCGTCGCGTTCCGCCAAGCTCAGCAGCCCGACGCGGTTGCGCTTTTCCGATCTGCCCGATGTTGCGGAGGCCGCGGCGCGGTTGCGGATCGAGGGTGCGGTGCTGGATGGCGAGGAACTGTTCGCGGTGGGCGTGGTGCTGGGGCGCGCGCATGAGGCCCGTCAGCAGTTGATCGCAGCGGGTGGCCGATTGGCGGAGCGCGTGGCGCCGATTCCGGATTTGAAACCGTTGCTGCGGGAGCTCGACGGCAAGGTGATGCCTGATGGCACGCTGGCCGATGATGCCAGTGTCGCGCTGATGCGCTTGCGGAGGGATCGGGTGCGGCAACAGCAATCGATCCGGGATTCGCTGGACAAGTTCGTGAAGGCGCACCGGGACGATGGCGTGCTGCAGGAAGAGTACGTCACCGTTCGCAATGACCGCTACGTGGTTCCGGTGGTGGCGGGGCGGCGCAAGCAAGCGGATGGCGTCATCCATGGCGCTTCTTCCACCGGCCAGACGCTGTTTATTGAGCCGCTGGAAACTATTGACCTGAACAACGGCCTGGTGCGGATCAGTGAAGAAGAGGCTCGCGAAATCCACCGCATTTTGCGGGAGCTGACGGCGAAGTTGCGGGCGGCGGGCGATGCGGTACCAGTGTCGGTGCGAGTGTTGGGCGAGCTGGAACTGCTGTTTGGCAAGGCCGATTATGCGCTCGACTTTGATTGCGTCATCCCCACCTTTGGTGACCGCTTGAAGCTGCGCGGCGCGCGCCATCCGCTGCTGGCGGATCTGCTGCGCAAGAAGAAGGGGCGCATTGTCCCCGTCACCATTGAGCTGGACCGCGAGCATCGCGTCCTGCTGATCACTGGCCCCAACACGGGCGGCAAAACGGTCGCCATGAAGACCGCCGGTCTGCTAGCACTGATGGCGCAGAGCGGCTTGCCGGTGCCGTGCGAAGAGGCAGAGCTGCCGATCTTCTATGAAGTGCTGGCCGACATTGGTGACAACCAGTCGATTGCGGAATCGTTGTCCAGCTTCTCCGCCCACGTGCGTCGACTGGCGCTGATTGTCGATGCGGCGACGCCCGATTCGCTGGTGCTGATGGACGAACTGGGGCGCGCCACCGATCCAGAAGAGGGCGGCGCGTTGGGCGTGGCGGTGGTGGATTCGCTGAAGGGCATTGGGGCGTTTGTGATCGCCTCCACGCACTTGCTGGCGCTGAAGGTGTATGGCGCAACGGCGGCCAATGTCGTCAATGGCAGCATGGGCTTTGATGAAGAGACGCTGACGACCACGTACATCCTGCGCACGGGCGCGCCGGGCCGTTCGGCTGGTTTATCGATCGCCAGCCGCTTGGGGCTGCCGCCCCAGTTGATTGAGCGGGCGCGGGCTGCGATGACCTCGAACGAGCGCGACATCGCCCGGCTGATCACTGAGCTGCATTCCAAGATTGAACAGACCAGCCAGCGCGAGATGGAACTGGCGCAAACCAAGGCTGCGCTCGCGTTGCGGGAGCGAACGCTGGAAGATGAGTACGCGAAGAAGAAGCGGGAGCTCGAACGCAAGATCGACGCGCTGATGGCCGAGGTGGAATCGAAGACGCGCGACGCGGTGGAACAGGTGAAGGCAACGGCCGCCAGCCGCAAGGCTTCCGATCAAGCCCAACTCACCGCCAGCAAGGCGCAGCGCGAAATCCGCGAGCAGATCCGAACAGTGATCGGCTCGGCTGCTCCGGTGAAGAACGAACTGAAGCTGGAAGAGGGCGTTCGCGTGCGCGTGCAAGGCGTTCGCGAGATCGCACAGGTGCGGCGCATTTTGGGCGACAACGTGGAAGTGCAAGCCGGGTTGATGAAGCTGCAAGTTCCGCGCGCCGACATTACCGAGATTCTGCCGCCGGGCCAAACGGGCGTGAAGCTGCCGAAGAATGTGTCGTTCGAGGCGGGGCCATCATGGACGCTGTCGCAACGCGAGATCAATGTGATCGGCAAGACAGCGGACGAGGCTCGCGATGAGATTGAGCGGTTTATCGACAAAGCATCGATGGCCAGCGTGGACCGCATCCGCATCGTGCACGGGCACGGCATGGGCATCTTGAAGCGGGCCGTGGCGGAGCTGCTGAATCGGCATCCGCTGGTCGATCGCACGGAGGCGGCGACGCCGGGTGAGGGTGGGAGTGGGGCGATTATCGCTTGGTTGCGGGATTAGGTGTACGCGTCACGTTGTGTCTTTAGAGGACAGCCTTTCGTTCGGTTGGCCGTTTCGAAATTGAGTCAGTGGTGATTTAGGCGGTTCTGCTTGACCGCCATATTGCGCTAAACTAGATGCCAAATGGCGGCAGCGCTTGATCAATCGATTTGCCTTGAGCTGGGCACCGGTGCGCCGGACTTGCGGGCGGCGATTCGGGCGGGGTTTCCTTCGGGTGTGCTGACCCATGTGTTGCATGCATCCGGGCTGACGTTGACCGAAGTGGCTTCCAGCCTGGACTTGTCGCTGCGGAGCTTGCAGCGGCGGGGGCGGCAGCAGCGGTTGACGCCGCAGGAATCGGACCGGGTTTACCGGCTGGCGCGCGTGCTCGCGCTGGCCAAGGCGCTGATTGGGGATGAGGAGTCCGCGCGACGGTGGCTGAAGCAGGCCAATGAGGCGCTGGGCGGCGAGACACCGCTGGCCGCACTCGATACGGAGCTGGGGGCGCGGCGGGTGGAGGAA
>JBIKMK010000479.1:0-4072 GCA_044359315.1 Bryobacteraceae bacterium
ACCAGTTCCTTTTCCACTTCGTCCAGCACATGCTTGGTGTGCGCCTTGATGTCACCTTCAAAGTGCGCGCCCTTGCCGGCAATAAACAGCAGGTTGCCATAGCTGACGGCGCCATTAAACAGAGGCGTCTTGGCGGGCTTGGGCCCCTTGCGGTGCACCTTCTTGGTGGGCCCGGCAGCGGGAGCAGCGGGCGTCTGGGCGGCGGCAACGGCGGCCACGGGAGCGGCGGCCAGGGCCGCCTTGAGCAGAGAACGTCTGTTCTTCATATATCGTTATTCTATGGACATTCTTCGGCGGCATTTTCTGCAGGTGCCGGTAGCAGCAGCGGCAGCCGGCGCCGCGTCGGGTGACGCACTCCCCACTTACCGGTCAGTGACCCCTTATGCCAGCGTGGGGGAACCCAACCGCTACCGGGGCAAGGTGGTGCACGCCGCCGCGGAACAGAACGCGGAGAGCGTCAAGCAAGCTCTGGCCGCTTCCATGAAAGCCTTGACGGGCGCCAGTGACGATCGTGATGCCTGGCGCAGCTTCATCCAACCGGCAGACGTGGTAGCGATCAAGGTGAACTGCTCCGGCGCACCCAAGATCATGTCGCACCCGCTGGTGGTGGCGGAGATCGCCCGGTGCCTGGTGGCTATCGGAGTGCCGGCGCAGAACGTCTACGTCTACGAACGCTTTGACAACCAGATGGTGGATGCCAACTATCCGGCGGTAGTGCCGGCCGGGGTGCAGATGCATGCCATGGAAGACGGGCGGCGGCGTGGCGGCATCAGCAAGTATGACCAGCGGGCTTATGTGGAAACGGACTTCTTTGGCGAAGAAGAGACGCGCAGCTTTATGTCCAAGCTGGTGACCCAGAAGGTAACCAAAATCATCAACGTCCCCAACATGAAGGATCACGGTGCCGCAGGCGTCACGGGCTGCCTGAAGAACATCGCCTATGGCAGCTTTTCCAACGTCGCCCGCAGCCACAAGAATACGCGCACCAACACGTTGAGCTTCATCGGCACGCTCTACAACCTGGAGCCGTTGCGGTCCAAGACCGTGCTCCACATCATGGACGGCCTGAAGGGTGTCTGGCAGGGCGGCCCATTTGTGCGGCAGGACCGGTTCATTTTTGAGCCCAAGCGCCTGATGGTGGGCACAGATCCGATTGCGATGGACCGGCTGCTGATCGACATCATCGAAGACAAGCGCAAGCAGATGGGCGCCGTCAGCGTCTGGGACCGCTCCGCTGCGGCGTTGAAGGAGAGTGCCTTCTACCGCGAACCGGGGCACATCGAATTTGCTTCGCGGTTCGGCCTGGGTGAATATGACAAGGCGAAGATCAAGGAGATCCAGGCGTGAGAATTTGGGTTGCGGGCTGTTTGGCCTGGACGGCGTTGTCGGCCGCCGGACTGCCGGAGATTGCGGCGACGGCACCGGCGGGCGCGGAGAAGCTGATCCGCCCCGGCACGCGTGGCAACCGCATTGCCACCGCCAGCACGTCGCGCGGACCGTGGGTGGATGCCAATGGGTGGCGGCTGCGCCGCGACGCGGGCAAGATGCTGGTCTATGACAATGTGCCGGACTTGTGGGTCCCGCTGGCGGTCGCCGAAAGCTATGTCTATGCCGGCAAGACGACGCTGGTGACCAGCAAGCCCGACCTGGCGCAACCGATGACCGCTTTCATCAAGTCCATTGATCAGCCCGCGTTGCCGCCGGTGGTGGATATCGGCGTGGTGGACGATGGCACGCCGCAAACCGGTGAGGTGATGAACTTGATTGCCCGCCGCAATCTGCTGTTTCAGCCGATTCAGCAAGCCGCCGGGCCATACAAATTGATCGTGCGCGTGGGTAGCGAGCAGTTCCCGAAAACTGCCGCCAGCAACCCATCAGAGTTTGCCAATCTGGTCCGCCATGCGTTGACGGATGAGAAAAGAAGTCTGCGTATTTATGGTAGTGAAACAATCATCGGCTACCTTACAGCAGAAGGTAATCGCGCCCGCCTGCATCTGTTGAACTATGCCACTGACCCAATTGAGGGCATCCGTATTCGCGTCGCCGGGGCCTGGAAAGTGGCCGGACTGCGATCCTTCAATGATCCGAATGCAAAACCCGAGGAGGAAGAGATAGCCGACGGCGGACTGGAGTTTGGGCTGGAACGCCTGAGCCGTTACGCCGTTGTGGACCTCACCAAGAAATGACCGGTAAGATTTTCCTCAAGCTGATTGCGGCCGTGATTGCCGTCTTGATGGTGTCGCTGGTGGCGGTGGACCTGATGGCCTCGCGGATCGCCGAGGCCAGCTATGAGCGGACGCTGACGCGGGAGCTTGAGGATAAGTGCCGGATGATCGCGATGGACGATCTGTCGCGGTCCTCACCCCAACGGCTGACGGAGCTGGCCCGGGCCGCGGGCGGCCGGCTGACGCTGGTGGCGCGCAATGGGTCAGTGATCTCCGATTCGGAGAACGATCCGAAGTCCATGGGCAACCACCTGGACCGGCCGGAAGTGAAGATGGCCATGTCGGGCGAAGTAGGCTCCATCCGGCGCAACAGCTCCACGATGGGGATGCCGTTCCTTTACGTGGCGATTCCGGTGCGAGAAGGGGCCTTGCGTCTGGCCGTCCCGATGTCGCAGATCACCGCGCAGGTGGGCGCGATCCGGACGCAGATGTTGAGTGCAACGGCACTGGCCTTTCTGCCGGCGGTGCTGGTCTCATTTTGGTTTGCCCGCTACGCCTCCACGAAACTGGGGGCCATCATTGAGTACGCCGGGCAGCTGGCGGAAGGCAATTTCCAGGCTCGCCTGAAGCGCCAGGGCCCCGATGAACTGGGGGAACTATCGGCCAAGCTGAATGAAACGGGTGAAAAGCTACAGGCCATGTTCGAACAGTTGCAGATGGAATCCATCGAACTGGAAAAGCTGGAGCGCATCCGGAAGGACTTTGTCATCAACGTTTCGCACGAACTGCGGACGCCGCTGGCCTCCATCCAGGGCTATACGGAAACACTGCTGGATGGGGCGCTGGACGACCCGGAGAACAATGTCCGGTTTCTTTCGATCATCCGCCAGAATGCCGAACGGCTGGCCCGGCTGACGGCCGACCTGCTGACACTGTCCCGCATTGAGCTGGGCAATACGAAATTCCAGTTTGCCTCCTATTACGCCAATGGCCTGCTGCGCAATTCGATGGACACGCTGCAGCCGCTGGCGGATCGCAAGAACATCAGCCTGCGGCTGATTCCGGCCCCGGATTCCACCGAAGTGTTCTGCGATTCCGAGGCGGTGCATCAGATTCTTTCGAATCTGATCGACAACGCCATCAAGTACACTCCCGAAGGCGGCAGCGTGACCCTGGCCGCCTATCCCATCCATTCCGGCCCGAACGAGATGGTGGAGATCTCCGTGCGCGATTCCGGCATCGGCATTCCGGCCGAAGATGTACCCCGCCTATTTGAGCGTTTCTACCGCGTCGACAAGGCGCGGAGCCGCCAGATGGGTGGTACGGGCCTGGGATTGGCCATTGTCAAGCACTTGGCCCTGGCCCAGGGAGGCGAGGCGCGCGTCGAGAGCATGGTGAACCAGGGGTCCACCTTTTACTTCACTTTGCCCGTTCACGACCTCGGTTTGCTGGAACATGGCGCAGTTCAAGCTCAATTAACCACTTTGTAATTCATTCGACATAAATTATCGGTATCGTTTGGATGAATGAAGAAGATTGTCCTGATCGAAGACGACGCTGACCTCTACGCGCTGCTGAAGTACAACCTGGAGAAGGAAGGCTTCGTCATGGTGGGCGCGCAAACGGGCAAGGGAGCCATTGAGCTGTGCCGCCGCGAACGGCCGGACCTGATCCTGCTGGACATCATGCTGCCCGATTCCGACGGCCTGGACATTTGCAAAGGCATCCGCCAGCATCCGGAACTGGCGCACATCCCGGTGATTTTCCTGACGGCGCGCGCCTCGGAAACCGATCGAATTGTTGGCCTGGAGCTGGGCGCTAACGATTACATCGTGAAGCCATTCTTCGTCCGCGAACTGATCGCCCGCATCAAGATCCATTTCCGCGGCCAAAGCGCACCCAACCGG
>JBIKMK010000480.1:0-4065 GCA_044359315.1 Bryobacteraceae bacterium
GTGTCGGCCGATCCGGGTCTCGAGGTAGACATCAGCTCACTGCCTTCCAGCCTAGCGCCACTGGAAGCGGCGTTGGACGCCTATTTTCAATCGAAGAAAAAGGGGCCTGGCTGTCCAATCATACGCAAGGATTACGAAGGCGAGATTTGCTTTCTGGTGCAGCACGGCCAAACTTGCCGTCGCGAACCGAGCCGCCAAGGAGCCCAATCGACGTCAACCTTCTACCGACCAGAGAAGGTTGACGTTGTCATCCTTGATTCGGTCCACAACGAGTTGCGCATCAATGCAGCAAATGCCGGCGATGGAGATGAGTACCGGTCGGCGTTTGGATTGCATCTGTTCGGTGACGAAAACCGCTTTGTCTACCGGCCCAAATATACGCTGGAGCCACTGAAAAGGGTCGGCGCCGCGGCTCTATCCTGCAAGGCCTTTCCAGAGATTGAGTCGGTCACGCTGAGCGAGATCGAGTATTCCTGGGGTGGCGCGTTCGACCATGTCGAGATTCATCGCGCTAGCAATCTTTTTAGGGCGCTGGCCATCTTGAATCGAGCCATTGAGAAGAATGCCCACATTCGCCGGGCGACATTCAGTATCAAGCTCCAGGGCGAGAAGAAGGTGAGGAAGGTAAACGTCCGGGCCGGCAATACGACGGGATACAGCCGTGGGGATGAGGCGGCGGTAGTGGAGGACTGGCTGCGCGAACAACGCTTCGTAACGCTTAAGGAGACAGGGAACAATGCGCAAGCTGAAGAGTTTGTGGCAAGCGCTTGAGCAATTTCCCGGACTTTGCAACATCCTTGTCTATTGGCAGGAGGCTTGTGCGGGAGACTTCCCCCTCATCCTTCCGCACCTTCAGCTAACCAATGATCTCGGTGCGATCTACCCCTGCCCAAATGCTGGGGACGCCGACTGCCCACGAAACATCATCGACTATGGTGACGGCACGTATGCAGCGACTTGCCGGCATCCACTCCGCCTTTGCGGGGATATTCCGCTATCCACCAGTGATGTGGTGGTCCGGCAGCTTGGTTTGGCGGGCTTACTGCGCAAGTGTCTGGAGCTTCTCGGTATTCGCCCGCAAGAGTTGCGGAACTCCGCTGCTGGCGTCTGGGAACTTGGGCTGTCGATAAGCCCGGCAACGAGAGGTCAGCCCACCTACCTGCTTGTGTTCAGCAATGGCTCTGCGTTTCGTGCGGCCTGCCGGGACCTCTTCTTCGCTAATGCGTCGCCATTCGTTGTGGTTGCACCGACCAGCGTTCATGTGACGGTCGAACTACTTCGGGAACTGACGCTAAGGCAGTGCACGCTCATTCCCCTTGAAGATCGGGTGGGGCTATCGCCTGACGGACGATTTGTGGCGTTGGAACTCACTGGCACCACCGAGATTGCCCCGACACCCGTAGGTCAGCGCTCCGCGGCAGTGGCGGCATATCAGCGCGATTACGGATCGACGATCAAGGCGATCTGCGAGCGCGCCGCAGTGGACCCGTCTGATTTCTACAAGTGGAAGAAGGGCTTGCTGAAAGATTCGTCCGACAAGGCGCGGCGGATCGAAGAGGCTTTGCGCGTGCCACCTCCTCATCGAGTGTAGGCGAAGTGGCCCGAATTTCGCCTACATCGCCTACGTTGCGTCGCCTACATACTTCGGCCCGATCATCAGTTTGTATCAACTGCGTACAGCGCGTTGAGGACAAGCAAGATGAACAACCAACCACTCGAAAACCTGCTTGAGGAAAAGGAAGTCGCCAAGACTCTCCATGTCTCGATTGGAACGCTACGGACATGGCGAACGGAAGGCAGCGGGCCCCGATTCCATCGTATTGGCCAACGAATCCGATATGCACCATCTGAAGTAGCGCGATGGCTGGCGAGCCGCCAGTGCGGCGGCCGGCAATGCGGGGAGCAACAGCGATGACCGTTCGGTCGACAGCGGATTTGAGGCCGACCGAACAAGCCTTCGTACGGGCAATGAGCCGCCTGGAGTACGGAACGTTTGAGCAGGTCAGAATTGAACGAGGTGAACTCGTTCTTGACCCGTGGCCCGCCAGTGTGCGTGAAGTCAAATTCGGCGTCGCCGGCGAATCTGGCAAGGTAGCGGCCGAGCCCTATGAACTGCGGCGGCAGGTCGTCCAGTTCATTGAATGCGTCCGCGCCATCGAAACCGGGATTATTCGTGTGCTCGATGTTCGCGGCGGCCTTCCTTTCGGAATGAAGCTGGAGCAACAGCCCGTTGAGGGAGGGGATCATGCCTAACCCCTCCTTCGATCAAGCCGTCCCCTTGGTCCGCCGTGCGGCCGAGGTGCGGACGGCCGCCACGCGGTGCCCGGCAGACCGCGAAGACCTAGTCCAGGAATGTCTCATCGCTTGTTGGTCAGCGTGGCGTCAGTTTGATTCCACGCGCTCCGGGCCCCGCACGTTCTGCGAGCGGGTCGTCACCAATCGCCTGGTGTCCCTTCACCGGTCCCGCTGTCGCCGACCGCGCCATGCGCCACTGGCGGGGCACCTGACTGAGGAAGACCGTCGGTTGTGGCGGTTTGAACTCCGAGCAGACGTGGTGCGGGCACTCGCCGCGGTCGGTCGCCAAGACCGGATGCTAGCTAGCGCCCTTGCGGAACTTTCACCCAGCCAAACCAGCCAGTTGCTGGGGCTCTCGCGTCCCGCGATCTATCGCGCAATCGGCCGGCTTCGCCAGGCCTTCGTCGCCGCAGGCCTGCAGCCCAAAGGGTGGCGCCCATGAGCATGTTCGCCTGCGCATCGCAAAGTACATCTATCGGGACCCCGTTGAACGAAGCTGACTACTCGGCCTTGGCCAGCCGCTGGGTTGATCGGGCGCTGGCGGAGGCAGCCGGCATCTGTCGGGCTGACTCGCCACTTGGCGCGACGCAGGCTGGCCGCACCGACAACGGGACGTACAGTGGGCTGCTGATCCCGTACTTGCTGCCTGGTGAGCCCTATGTTCGCGAGTGGCGTCTCCGGCGTGACCAACCCGACCTCGAACAGCGGGACGGGAAGATCAAGGAGCGCGGGAAGTACTTGTCGCCGCCTGGCCGCGGCAACATGCTCTACTTCCCGCCAGGTGATTCTGGCGAACTGCTGTCGTCAGCCGAGGTGCCAGTCATCATCACCGAGGGCGAGTTCAAGACGCTGGCGCTCTGGCGGCTGGCCAACGACGAGATGCGTCAACCGCGGTTCCTGCCCATCGGTTTGAGCGGTGTCTGGAACTGGCGTGGGACCGTGGGCAAAGCGCCGGGGCCCAGCGGGTATCGGCGTGATGTCAAAGGTGTCATCCCGGACTTCGACCGGATCGCCTGGCAGGGTCGCCAGGTGATCGTAGCTTTCGATGCGGACTCGGCCTCGAATGAACCGGTGCGCATTGCCCGGCACTCACTCGCTAAGGAACTGCGTCGGCGCGGAGCGAAGACGGCTTTGCTTGAATGGCCCGCCGAGTGGGGCAAGGGCGTCGATGATGCGCTGGCCAACGAAGGGCCAACCGCGATGCTGAAGCTGGTTTCCGAGCTTAAGTACCGCGATGGCTCCAACTGGAAAGCCGACCTTCTCTGCAACAGCCGCGGAGCACCCAAGGGCAACCTGCACAACGCGATGCTGGCGCTCCGGGAGGCGCCGGAGTGGACCGGAGTCCTCCAGTTCGATGAGTTTGCACAGAAGGTCACGGCGGCCGAGCCCACACCTTGGGGCTACACCGGGTCCTGGAACGATGCCCAGGACTCCGAACTCACCAGTTGGCTGCAGAAGCAAGGTATCGAGGTGTCTCGGAACAACGCTGCCGACGCCGTCCGCACCGTGGCTGCTGATCTGACGGTTAACCCGCTACGTGACTACCTCGACTCGTTGGTCTGGGACGGGCAGCCAAGGATTGATCAGTGGCTCACCACCTACCTGGGCGTCCCGCACACGGCACACGCCTCAACCGTTGGCGCCCGGTGGTTGATCTCCGCTGTGGCCCGTGGTCTCAGTCCGGGCTGTAAGGCTGACGTCGCCTTGGTGCTCGAGGGCCCGCAAGGCATAGGCAAAAGTCGCGCTTTGCGGGCTCTCGCTGGGGACTGG
>JBIKMK010000481.1:0-4063 GCA_044359315.1 Bryobacteraceae bacterium
CATGACGTCTTTGGTGAGCACCAAAAAGTCCGCCACTTTGCCCGGCGTGATGGAGCCTTTCTTGTCTTCTTCAAAGGCCGCATACGCACCATCGAAGGTCCAGCTCTTCAACGTCTCGACGCGGGAGAGCTTTTCGCCCGGCATGAAGCCGCCGGGAGGGTTGCCCTGGTGATCCTGGCGCGTGATGGCGGAGTAGAGGCCCCAGAAGGGGTTGGGGTCCTCCACCGGGAAGTCTGAGCCATTGGCGATGCGCACGCCCGCATTCAGGAAGCGGCGCGGAGCCCAGGCCCCCAGCAAGCGGTCCGGACCCAGGCGGTCCTGCGCCCAGCGCATGTCACTGGTGGCGTGCGTTGATTGCAGGGAAGCGATCACCGCGAAGTCGGCGTAGAGCTTGAAATCAGGCAGCGAGACCACCTGGGCGTGCTCAATGCGGAAGCGGCGGTCCTTCTTGCCTTGGAGCGCTTCGCCATAGGCCTCGAGCGCGGTCCGGTTGGCCTTGTCGCCGATGGCGTGCGTGGCTACCTGGAAGCCTTTGGCCACCGCGTCCTTGGCCACATCGCGGATGTACTCCTTTTGCAGAATCAGCAGGCCGGAGTTCTGCTTGTCATCCGAGTAGGGCTGGAAGAAGGCCGCGCCGCGCGAGCCCATGGCACCATCAGCCACCAGCTTGATCGACCGCACGGTGAGCTTGTCGCCGATCTCCGGACCCTTCTTCAAAAACTCTTCCCACAGTTCGCCCGCGCCCGCGATCATCATGTTGATCCGCACGGGCAGCTGCCCTTTGGCAATCAAGCGGCGGTAGGCCTCCAACTCCTGCCGGCCCGCGCCCGCATCGTGCACGCTGGTCATGCCTAAGCGCGCGCACTCTTCGGCGGCACGCTTCAGCCGAGCTTCTACCTGCTCATCGGTCAGCGGCGGAATCCGGCGCGACACCATGGCCTGCGCCCGGTCCACCAGAATGCCGGTAGGGTTGCCGGAGGCGTCGCGGATGATCTGGCCGCCCTTGGGGTCGTCCGTGGCCTTGGTCACGCCACCCGCCGTCATCGCCAGTGAATTGCCCCACCCGGCGTGACCATCGACGCGCGTCAAGTAGACCGGATGCTCCGTGGCCACCTTGTCGAGATCAGCGGCTACCGGAAACTTGCCGCCCCAGTTGGTCTGGTCCCAGTTGCGGCCGCGGATCCAGGTGCCTTTGGGCAGCTTGGCGGCGGTCTCCTTCACGCGGCGGGCGACCTCTTCAATCGAGGGAACACCGCGCAGGTCCATCGTCTCCAGCATGTCGCCCAGGCTGCGCATGTGGACGTGAGAATCAATCAAGCCCGGGATGATGGCTGCGCCCTGCGCGTCGATCTTCCGCGTCTTGGGCCCGATGTGCTTCTTCACGTCGGTACCGACTGCGATAAACTTTCCATCTTTCACGGCAAAAGCAGACGCTTTGGGCTTTGCCGCGTCTACGGTATACACTTGGGCGTTCTCAACAACCAGGTCCGCCGTCTGGGCCAATCCCGCGGCGGTGGTCAGCAAGAATACAATGGATAACATGCAGGAAAGTATGGCATATCCGAGCCAGTCCGCTGCGCTCGACATGCCGGCGTGGAAGACGGTTGCGGCGACGGCGTGCGCGATTCTATTGGCGGTGCTGTTTGCCTCGGCCGGAGTGTGGAAGATCACTGACCCGATCGATTGGTCGGCCAAGCTCACCCAGATGAAGGTCCCCGGTCCGCTGGCGTTGCCGTTTACGCTGGCGCTGGGCATCGGTGAGACGTTTGCCGCTGTGCTGCTGCTGGTGCCGCGCTTCCGCCGCTGGGGGGCTTGGTTGACCGCCATCATGCTGGTGGCCTTTATGGCCTACGTCGGCATCAACTACACCGCCTTGACTGGCGCTGATTGCAGCTGCTTCCCCTGGCTGAAGCGTTCGATCGGCCCGGGCTTCTTTTGGGGCGACGCCGCGATGCTGGCCGCTGCCGGTCTCGCTGGCTGGTGGGCGCGCAAGAGCGAAGGCTTGAAGGGCGCGGCCCTGGTGCTGGGCGTGGTTTCAGTGTTCGCCGCTGCTTCTTATGGCGTGGCGGCCTCACGCAACACAGGCACCAAAGCGCCGGAGACCATCACCGTGAACGGCCAGCCATACTCGCTGACGCAGGGCAAAGTTTTCCTCTACTTCTTTGACCCGGAATGTTCGCACTGCTATCAGGCCGCGCAGTTGCTGGGAACCCACAACTGGAAAGACACTCGCCTGGTGGCCATCCCCACCCGCGTTCCGCAGTTCGCCCAAGGCTTCCTGGAAACGACCAAGTTCAACGCTGGCGTGTCGAACGATCTGGAACTGCTGAAGAAGACCTTCCCGCACGGCGATCCGCCGTATGGCGTGGCGCTCGAAAATGGCCGTCAGAAAGCAGCCTTCGCCATCTTCGATAGCGAGCAGCCGCGTAACGGGCTCCGCGAATTGGGCTACATCCAGTAGTCCGCCGCCTCACTCCGCAGCAGTTGCCGGATGCGGCTTCGGCCGCTGTTTCGCAGATTCAGCTACAGTCAAAGGTTTAACGGTCCACCATTCATGTCTCTCACTGCCCCCGCCGGCACGGCGGAACTCTCAACGCAAGAACTCGAACAGAAGTACCTGCTGCAGAACTACGCCCGCTATCCGCTGGAACTCACCCGCGGCAAGGGCTGCTGGCTGTGGGACACCAGTGGCAAGCGCTATCTGGACCTGCTGGCGGGCATCGGCGTCAACGCGCTGGGCCACAACCACCCGCGCATCACCCGCGTGATCAAGGATCAGGCCTCACGCCTGATCCACACCTCAAACCTCTACTATCACGCCTACCAAGGCAAGCTGGCGAAGCGCATTGTTGAGACCTCTGGCCTGGACCGTGTCTTCTACTGCAACTCCGGCACGGAAGCGATCGAAGGCGCGCTGAAGATGGCGCGCGGCCGTGGGCGGCAGATCTCGCCTGATAAGTTCGAGTTCGTCGCCCTCAATAACTCGTTCCACGGGCGCACCTTTGGCGCGCTGTCGATCACCGGCCAGCCCAAGTATCGTGAGCCGTTTGAGCCGCTGCTCCCCGGCGTCCATTTCATCGACCGCAATGACGAAGCGGCGCTTGAAGCCGTGGTCAGTGACCGCACAGCGGCCATCATTGTCGAAGGCATCCAGGGCGAAGGCGGCATTCTGCCGGCCAGCGAATCGTTCTTGCGCAAGGTGCGGGCGCTGGCGGATAAGCATGACGCGCTGTTTGTGCTGGATGGCATCCAGTGCAGCGTCGGCCGTCCGGGCCGGTATTACTCCTATCAGCTGTTCAACCCGGTGATCCTGCCGGACGTGATGACGGTGGCCAAGCCTATCGCCTGCGGTCTGCCGCTTGGCGCCGTGGTAGCGACGGAGCGAGCGGCAAAAGGCATCGCCCCTGGCATGCACGGTACGACGTACGGCGGCGGTCCGCTCACCACCCGAGTGGCGCTGGAATTCTACGACGTCCTCGACGAGCTGCTGCCCTCCATCAACCGCGTCGGCGCCTACTTCCGCGCCCAACTGTGGGAGCTGCGCCACAAGTTCAGCTTCATCAAAGAAGTCCGCGGCGAAGGCCTGATGATCGGCGTCGAAATCGACTTCCCCTGCAAGCAGTTCGTCACCGACGGTATGGCTGAGGGGCTGCTGTTCAACGTCACCCACGACACCGTCGTCCGCTTCCTGCCGCCCTACATCCTGACCGAAAAAGACGTCGACCGGGCGATTCGGGGCCTGACGCGGGTCTTCAAGAAGGCCAAGGGCTAGGGGCTGGGATCTACCATGCCCTGCAGCGCAGGCTGTTCCGGCGCCACCGCATAACGGCCGGAATTACTGACGCGCGACACTAGTTGGCTGGCGACTGGAGTGCCGACCGCCGCTTGGCCTCCAGCGTCTTGACCAGCGAATCATGGGCCAGGCCATTGATGAGGTGCTTCAACATCGTGCCTAGCCCCATCGGGACCTCACGAGCGAGAGTGATGGCATCGCATTCGGCCCAGACGCCGCCGTCCCGCTCTTGCAATC
Organism: Bryobacteraceae bacterium; assembly: GCA_044359315.1. Lineage (GTDB taxonomy): Bacteria > Acidobacteriota > Terriglobia > Bryobacterales > Bryobacteraceae > JAPKYZ01. Next base: position 4,031 of record JBIKMK010000481.1, read on the forward strand.
GCCAGTACGAGTTCATCGCCCAGAGAAATCCGG
>JBIKMK010000482.1:0-4061 GCA_044359315.1 Bryobacteraceae bacterium
AGTCGTAGGCCACGACCTTGCTCCGCTGGACCAGGCGCGGAATGATGTCTTTGCCGAAATCGTGGGACGAATGCGGGTCGTCCGCATCTTCGAGCAATGCCTTGAGCAGAATGGGCGTGGAGAACAGGTAGACGCCCATCGAGGCGGATACCTTGTCGGCATTGAAGATGCTACGCGTGGGATGGTCATGCTTGGGCTTTTCCTCAAAGCCCCGGATGCGGTAATCGGCATCAATGGCAGCGACTCCGAAATGGACCGCCTCGGCGGGGTCCACCTGGATGGTGGCGATGGTCAGGTCCGCTTGCTGCTGCCGGTGCCAGTTCAGCATCTCGGCATAGTTCATCTTGTAGATGTGGTCGCCGGAAACGATCAAGGTGACGGCCGGGGCTTCGGCGATGATCGATTCGATGTTCTGATACACGGCATCGGCCGTGCCCAGGTACCAATCGGAGTGGATGCGCTTCATGGGCGGCACCACTTCAATAAACTCGCCCATGGAGGACGAGAAGATACTCCAACCATCGCGGATGTGGCGCGACAGCTCCAGGGATTTGTACTGCGTCAGGACGAAGATACGCCGGATGTTGGAGTTTACGCAGTTGGAGAGCGTGAAATCGATGATCCGGTAAATGGCGCCGAACGTAACAGCCGGTTTCGCCAGATTGCGCGTCAGGGGTGACAGCCGTTCACCGGCCCCACCCGCCAGAAGGATCGCAAGGACGTTTTCCATCCACTTTGATTGTCCCAGGCTTCAAACGAAATGGGGCGCTTGCGTCGTGGACGGGAAGTGACGTATAGTGGTGGCGTTATGCGCGCCTTTTATGGCAACTCGTTTCGATTTTGGTCCTGGTATCCGCCCGGGCCCTGACGAGTAGCGCATCCACCGATTCGCACTATTCCTCAAGCGGCCCACTCAAAAAGAGTTGGGCCGCTTTTGTTTTTGCCGGACAGATTTTTTGATCGAAGGAGCTGGGACAAATTATGGTGATCTCCCTGAAGAGACATGCGACCAAAGAGCAGATCGAAGAGGTTTGCGACCGGATTCGCGATTTTGGCTACAAGATTCATGCCAGCGAGGGCGCTGAGCGCGTCATCATTGGCGCCGTCGGCGTAGGCGATGTGTCGCACTGCCTGGATTCCCTGCGCGCGATGCCGCAGGTGGAGAAGGCGGTGCGGATTTCGGCGCCCTATAAGTTTGTCAGCCTTGAATACAAGGACAGCCCCACCGTGGTCCGGATCCCTGTCGTACGCGGCTCCGCCATTGAGATCGGCGGCGATGATTTCACGGTGATGGCCGGGCCGTGCTCAGTGGAAAGCGAAGCGCAGATCATGCAGTGCGCCGAGGAAGTAGCTGCTGCCGGCGCGCGCATCCTGCGCGGTGGCGCGTTTAAGCCGCGCACGTCGCCCTACGACTTTCAGGGCATGGCGGAAGAAGGCCTGAAGCTGCTGGCCAAGGCGCGCCAACATACGGGCCTGGCCATCGTCACGGAAGTGATGTCGGATCGGGATGTGCCGCTGGTGGCTGAGTACGCTGACATCCTGCAGATTGGCGCGCGCAACATGCAGAACTTTGCGCTGCTGAAGGAGCTGGGCACCTGCGGGCGCCCGATCCTGCTGAAGCGGGGCTTAAGCTCGACGATCAAGGAACTGCTGATGTCGGCCGAGTACATCGTCGCTCATGGCAACCCGAACGTGATGTTGTGCGAGCGAGGCATCCGTACCTTTGAGACCGCGACGCGCAACACCTTCGACATCTCCGCCGTGCCGGTGCTGAAGGAGCTGACGCATCTGCCCATCATCCTCGACCCCAGCCACGCCACTGGCAAGCGCAGCCTGGTGCCGCCGCTGTGCCGTGCCGCGGTGGCGGTGGGTGCCGATGGCATCATCATTGAGATGCATCCGCATCCGGAAAAGGCCGTCTCCGATGGTGCGCAATCACTGGACTTCAACCAGTTCAACACCATGATGCGCGACATCCAGCCGTACGTGGCACTGTGGCGCAAGAGCCGCGAAAGCCTGCTGGCCTTGGCCTAGGCCCGAGTGGTGGGGTGCGGGAAGTGGCGGGAGCCAAGGTGGGCGCAACAGCCTGCTAAGCTACGGATAGCGTGATGCGCCTTGGACCTTGGACTCTCGCTACTTTGCTCATCCTGCTTTGCATGGCGGTGGGCGGTGGCATTTTCTATTTTCGGAGCACGGACCTGCCGGTCCATGAGCTGGCCCGTTACCTGCCGGCCAAAGACGCGGTCGTGGTCTCGATTGACGTAAAGTCCTTGCGCTCGGCAGGACTGCTGGAGGCGTTGGCGGGATCCCGTGTCACCGAGGAAGCCGACTATCGTTCCTTCGTCGATATCACTGGCTTTGACTACCGCACGGACCTGGACGCGCTGCTCTATTCCTCCAGCAAGGGTAACGTCTATCTGCTGGCGTCGGGACGGTTCGACTGGAACGCTATCACCAGCTATGCCAGCGGGCAGGGCGCCTCATGCCGGTATGCTTTTTGCCGGATGCGGTCCAGCCAAGCGGGCAAGTGGCTTTCATTTTTCCCTTTGCGTTCGAACGTAGTGGGTTTTGCGGTGTCGTCGGACGAGTTGGCGGCATTGGAATTACAGAATCAAGCTGGTCCGTTGCCCGCAGGGGCCTTCGCCGACCAGGCGTCGATTTCCGTGCCCGCGCGCCTGTTTAAGGCCGATGCCACGGATGTGCCGGCCAGCCTGTCGCCCTGGTTTAAGTTGCTGGCTGGTGCCCAATCCGCCCGCTTTGCGATGGGGATGCGCAACGGCGATTTTGAGATCAAGATGCGGGTGGAGTGCCCGTCAGCAGATTCAAGCGCCAAAGTGGCCCAGCGGTTGAACGAGAGTCTGCGGCAACTGCGGGAGGCTTCGGCGGGCGCCGAGGGCGACACCCCGGTGACGGGTCTGCCGCTGATGCTCTCGCGCGGAGACGTCAAGCAGGAAGATCGCGCGGTGGTGGCCACCTGGTCCGTGAATCAGGGACTTGTCGAATCTCTGCTGAGCGGCCGCATCTAGAGCGGGCAGGCGGCCCGAGCGACACCGATGAACGCTTGTCTGGTGGCCGGGAACATTGTGGTGGACACGCTGGTCCGCCCCGTCACCGAGATCCACTGGGGGACGACGCAATGGGTGGAGGCGATCGCCCAAAGACTGGGAGGCAATGGTGCCAACACCTCGTTTGCGCTGGCGATGCTCGGTGCCCCGGTGCGGTTGATGGGCTGCGTGGGTGACGATGCAGCGGGCGAATTTGCGCTGACTGAACTGCACCGCGCCGGAGTAGATACGCAGCACGTGCAGCGCACCGCAGCCGCGACTGCCGCCACCGTGGCACTGGTCCACCACGATGGCCGCCGGGCTTTGCTGCATGTGCCGGGTGCCAGTGCGGAGGCCTTTCTGGAAGTGTCTCGGGCTTGGCCGGAGGACGCGGCGCACCTCCACATCGCCAATCCTTACGCGGTGCCGCACCTGCGGCGGCATGCTCCTGCGATGCTGCGCCGGGCGAAGGAACGTGGGTGGTCCACGTCGCTGGACTGCGGTTGGGATGCGCGGGGGGAGTGGAACCAAGTGCTGGACCCCTGCCTGCCCTTGACGGACCTGCTGTTCCTGAACGAAAGCGAAGCCGAGCATTTGGGAGATCCGCCCGCCCCGGTCGTGGTGAAGAAGCTGGGGGAGCGCGGGTGTGCGGTGAACGGCCAACGAGTGCCGGGTTTCGCGGTGGACGCGGTGGACACCACCGGTGCCGGGGACTGCTTTGTCGCGGGATTTCTGGCTGCGCGGCAACGCGGATCAACAGTGATGGAGGCAGCCCGTTTCGCTAACGCGGTGGGCGCGCTGAGCGTTTCGCGGCTGGGCTCCGTGGCGGGCGTAGTCAGCTATTCCGAGACCGAGGCCTGGATCAGCCGTCAACCCGTGTGCTAGTCGCTTAGCGGCCCGCGATCATCTGGCCCAACCGGAAGGGCAGGGTACAGATACCCCAGATGAGGCTCAGCACCCCGCCCACGGCCACGCCCACGATCTTGAACGGCAGCAATAGCAGCCACACCAGCGGGT
>JBIKMK010000483.1:0-4052 GCA_044359315.1 Bryobacteraceae bacterium
CGAAGTCAAGCGGGCCCGGAAGAAGGGGGCAGCCAATGCTAACTAAGCCGGTAGCGACGCGCACTTCCGTCAGCCTTCTCCGAGACGAGGTTCAGCCCCATCTTCTTGGTGATCACGCCGCTCAGGAAGCCACGCACCGAGTGGGCCTGCCAGCCAGTGGCGCTGATCAGATCCTCGAGCGTGGCACCGTCCGCCTGGCGCAACAACGCCAGCACCTGGGCCGCCTTCGAACCATCGCGGGTCTTCTTCGTCAGCACTGCGGCTTCGCCCTTGGGGGCTTTAGGGGCCACGGTGGCCTTGGCGGACGCCTTCTTGTTTGTGGGCGCGTCCTGGCCCTTCTGTGCGCCGCGGCGCGGCTTCTTGCCGGCGGCGCCTTCACTGATCGAGTGAGCCATGTTGTTTCTCCTGAAGTGGAATCTACGGACGCTCGATTGATCACTCGGCTCGCTGGGGAAAGCAAGTGATTTCCGGAGTTACTTCACCCATCCACGGACACGGCGCTAAGTTCACACGTAAGCAGGACGAGGCGATCGTTGCGTTGCTGTCACAGCGTACGGTGGACGAGGCCGCTCGCGTCACCGGTATAGGCGTCAAGACGCTGCACCGCTGGCTGCAGATCCCGGAGTTCCGTGACGCCTACCGGGAAGCCCGCCGGCATGCAGTAGGCCAGGCGACAGCGCGCCTGCAGCAGGCTTCAAGCGCGGCCGTCTCGGTCTTGCTCACGGTGATGCTCGATGGCAACGCGCCGCATGCCAGCCGCATTCGTGCGGCGCACACGGTGCTTGAGATGTCGGTGCGGGCGATCGAGTTGGAGGACATCGAGGCGCGGGTGGCCGCCCTCGAAGAGCGCACGGCGGAGCGGCGACCCTGATGACAAAGCTACGCGCAGCATCGAAGCGACTCATCCGACTGGAGATGACGCACCCACCAGCACCTGCCGTCCAGCCGGAGCGGATCGCGCTGTCGATGATGTCGATCCATGACCGGCGGGTACTGCGTGACGCCCTGCCAATCGCTGACCGGAAGCAATGGACAAATGAACAGCGCACTGCTCTCCAGCGCTATGAAGCGGCCCTCGCCAGCGTTCTGGCATCAAAAGATTGGAAGCACCGGCGATGAGCCTGACGCGGCACTCTCACCGGCTGCGTGCGATAGAGCGAGACGTCCCCGTGTTTCCAGCAATTACAGGCGGGAGCAGCACGTCGTGGCAGCCTTGAGAACACTCCAGCGCCGAGTCGGGCGACTGGAGATTTACAACCGCCCGCCTGATCATTCAGGCCCATCGGCACTGGCGCTTGCGACGCTTTCGGATCACGACCTGGTGCTGCTGGAAGAAGCAGCACGATTGGGCGACGCATCACTGGTGACCGATGACCAACGCGAAGCCATCAGACGCTATAGGGCGGCATTGGATCAGTTCGTGTGACTGCAAACGCCATCTTCTGGCTTGATGATTCCGGTAACCCGATTTATGCTGTCACTCTATGGCAGCTATCGCGTATGTAAGGGTATCTACTGATCAACAAGCCGACCGCGGCGTCTCCCTGGCCGCCCAGGAACACCGGGTCCGCGCCATGGCTACAGTTCAGGAGCTAGACCTGCTCGAGGTCGTGGTCGACGGCGGTGAATCCGCCAAGAACACCAACCGCCCGGGCCTCAAGCGCATCCTCGCGCGGGTGGAGGCCGGCAAGGTGAAGACGGTCATCGTCGCCAAGCTGGACCGCCTGACCCGCAGCGTAAAAGACCTCTGCACGATGCTGGAGTTGTTCGAGAAGCGTGGCGTGGCGCTGGTTTCGGTAGCCGAATCGCTCGACACCGGTTCCGCCGGCGGACGGTTAGTCATCAAGATCATGGCCTCGGTCTCCGAGTGGGAACGCGAAGCCATCGGCGAACGAACCCGCGAAGCGATGCGCCACAAGCGTAGCCAAGGCGAACGCGTCGGCAACATCGAGTACGGCTACCGCCTCGCCGAAGGTGGCCGCCTGGAGCCTGACGCCGCCGAACAAGCCGCTTTGACCGACCTCAAGAGCCTCCGCAGCGCCGGGCACACCCTGCGCTGCATCGCCGCCGAACTCAACACCCGCGGCCACCGCACCCGCCGCGGTTCCCCCTGGCGGCTGGAGTCAGTTGTAAGAGCGCTACGCCGATCCACCAACTAACCAGTGACGTCACCGCTCCGTCACGTCACACCTTCACCGTGGTGGGCCAACTGGTGTGGCTCCCCGGCGGCAAGATGGCGGGCACTCGGCCATGGGTATCGCCGCTCCGGTCAGCCTACTGGGGAACGTCGCCGCAGCTTTCGTTTACAGCTTCTGCCATGGATTATTAAGGTTCGTTATTGGTCGAATGTTTTCTATTGACAGAGCACGCGAACTCCGCTTATTCTCCAAACTCAATCTTTATTGATTGATCACATTTCATTGTCCATCACGTCGCCCGGCTGGCCTGCGGTACGTTCTACGCAGTGCCCACTTGGCTGCCTCGGGTTATGGCCAGAAATGTGTCTACTGGTAGCTCGGAGGCGTTCGGATGAAACCGATTCTGTGGGCGTTGACCCTAGCGGCGGTGGTCATTGGACCATCAGCCGCCCAGCGGCGGCTGGAACCCGGCCAGATGTACGAGCGAGTGATCGCCATCGTGCCCATGATTGGCAAGGGGACCATCGATGACCCGCGGCGGCCACTGTTTATGGCCGCACCATCCATGAGCAGCCTGCCCCAAGCGAACAACATCGAAAGGTCGCTGGTCGGCGACAAGCCGAGAAGTGACGTCGGAGAGTCGGTGAAGGACCTATCCATCCTGACCGTGGCTTTCCAGGAGAGCGACGACGGCAAGTTCGCCATTGTGGAGTTGGTGGCCCGGGACCGCGCCGCGTTCAAGGACATCGTGGGTAGCGGGCGGGCGGACGTGAAGACATTCATCAAGTCCAAGGAGGCGCGAGGTCAGATCGAGACTGAAGCGCGGAAGATCAAGAAGAACTTCAGCTTGGACCAGTTGGAGGCGGCGGCTCACTAATGCGTTCCCTTATCGGACTCCTGATGGCGGTGAGCCTCCCCGCCCTGGCGCAGTACACCTACTACTACTCGGACACTTTCACCGCTCTTGATACCACCAAGTGGAACGTGAACACGGCTGGTTGTTCAACGCCCACCGTCGCCCCGTCAGCCTCCAATGGCTTGACCGGCGCGGGCGCGGTGATTTCCAAGATCGCTGTGCCCGATTCGTCTTCCGACTATGAGGTGAAGATTCCGACGGGGTTTGTGGGCTGGAGCAACTCCAACATGCCCACTATCTTCCTTCGAGCGTCGGCCGATGCCAGCTTGTGCGGTGCCTCGGGCACCGGCACTTTCTATGCGATCCAGCTGTCTCGCTGGTTCCAGAACTTCCCCATTACGCTCACTGTGTACAAACGCACAGGCGGGGTGCTCACTCAGTTATTGACCTCCAATACGGGGACCTGGCCAGGCACTCTCGGCCAATTCGGGCCATTCTCGGCGTCTATCCGTTCCGATGGGCCTTCGCCCGGCATCACGATCCGCGTCGGCGACTTGACGTGGTTTGTGGTTGACTCAAGCATTGCCTCTGGTCAACCCGGCGTCGGCAACACCAGTCCAACCGGTGGCGTTGTTGAAGCCAAGTTGGGCCCCCTGGACCGGACCGGCCCGGTAGCCGTCCCTTCACCCATCGGTGCCGCTACATTCCCCGATAAGGTAGTTCTCACCTGGAGCGCCACCACCGACGCGGGATCAGGCCTGCGCCGCTACCAGGTGTGGCGAGACGGTACGATGCTCGCCACAACGACGGCGCTCAACTACACCGATGACACGGTGGTTCCCGCCTCCACCTATTCGTACTCCATCATCGCGGAAGATTGGCATGGGAGCCTCTCAACGGCCACCAGTGTCACGGCGAACACCACCGCGCTGGACCTGCAGGATCCGCGACGCGTGGGCATTGTACCCACCGGCGCCTACTGGGGCGCGGCCGGCGAGCAGATCGACATGCTGAGCGGGAATCTCAACTTCACCATGCCGCTGCTGAAGGCCATCGGC
>JBIKMK010000484.1:0-4045 GCA_044359315.1 Bryobacteraceae bacterium
CCAACTTGGCCATCACAAAACGGTCAATCGCGGTGGTGGCATTGGCAACCACCGGCGGTTGGGCGGCTTTGCGCGGTTGGAACGCCCAATGGCGGCGCTCCACTGGGGTGTACTTCTCCAGCGACGCCACCGTGTTCGAAGCCGCCGCGCCCGGCACCGGACCCAGCATCACGCAAGCGGTGAGATATGCAATCGACCGTTGAAAACTGATGTTACTGAAAATCATGACTCGACAAATACTCCGCTTACTTACCGTTGAATCCGCTGCATCCAATTGCCCAATCCCAAACCGGCCCGCGCCGACAGCACCATCGCCACCGCTGCCCATCCCATACGCGACCAAAACTGCGCCGGAGACGTCTCAATGGCCGAGAAGACATAGCGGGCCATATCCGATTGGGCGGGCACAAAGAAGCCCATATAGTGCGATCCGAAAAACCAGTTGCGCGCCGCCGGAGACTGCAGGAACTCCGCAAACGGCCACTGCACCGCGGCAAACACCGCCAAAAATGTCAGCCCCAGAATGGAGGCCAACGCCCAATCATTCCGCTTGCCCAACCGCTGCCACATCCAGTCCGCCAACAGCAGCGGAGGCGTCACCAGCAACGGGAACCCGCCCGGCGGGATGAAGTGCGTGATCTCGCGGAACACCGGGCCCAACTTGGGCTCCGCCGGAAACAGCGGCAGGATCCACAAGAAAGCCAGCGAAATCACCGTGCTCACGCCGGACACCAGCGCCAACCCCCACTTCAGGTTCGCCGCCCGCGCCACCGCAAAGTGTCCCAGCGGCAGCGTGATGGCCAGCATCAAAAAGAAGCGGGCCGAATGCTGCATGGTGCGCGTCATAAACTCCAGCGAAAACACGCCCACCATATCACGCGCCAGCAGCGCGCCCACGAAGATAAAGAACCAGCGCAGCCGTGCCCGGGTCTCCGCCGTCGCCCGGTTCATCTCGCCCAGAATAATCAGCAAACCGCCAAACTTGATCGCCAGAATCCCCAGAATCAGCACCACATGCGGCGGCGACAGCACCTTCACATCCAGACCGTATGCACTGTGCCACCAGTCATCAAAAGGAGCCGACACCAGCATCGCCGTCGCCCCCCAGGCGGCCACAAACGCCCCCAAGGGTCCGCGGAAGCCCCACATTGCCACCGATGAAGCGCGCAACTGCGGCATCCGGCCAAAGGTAGTGCCCAGAATCAACGCCGCACTGCCCAGACCGCCCAAGATGCCGCACAGATAAATCAGCATGTGCGCCGGGGTCCAAAACGAATCACGCCCGATCGAAAGGTGCCAGGAGATGTCCCACACGCCGCCCATGGTCACCGACAGGACGGCGGCCGCGAAGTTCCAGACATACCAGGGTGTGGCTGCTTCGCGCGCACGGGCCGCCACGCCAAGGGCCGGCAGGGCAAGGGTCTGTCCCATGGAAGTGTGTCCTTATACTCCTGCGCCCAAGTTTATCACCGGAACTCCCGCTCTGCGAAGGGTTTCGCCGCCCGATCCGGCCACTCTGGTACTAGAGTTTGCCGTCCACCAGGATTGAACGCCGGACCAACGGTTGTTACACTCGATTCCTGGACCGGGCCATGCCCAGGTTCACCAAAAGTTGCCCCCATGATTCCCTTCATTCTGGTTGTCTCATCCGCGCTCGCTCAAGTACCCGTCGTCATCGAAACGGATCTCGGCGCAATCCACGTCGAACTGGACAACCAGCATGCCCCGCTCACGGTAGCCAATTTCCTCAAGTACGTGGACGCTGGCCACTTTCAGGGTGGCCGCTTTCATCGCACCGTGAAGACCAACCCGGACAACCAGCCCCAGTCCGCGATCAAGATTGAAGTCATCCAGGGCGGCGTCAACCCGGAGCGCAAGGACCAGGGTTTCGGCGCCATCAAGCTGGAACGGACCACCCTCAGCGGTCTCAAGCACCGGGACGGCACCATCTCCATGGCCCGCTTTCAGCCCGATTCCGCCGTCAGTGACTTCTTTATTTGCATCGGCGACCAGCCTTCGCTCGATTTCGGCGGCCAACGCAATCCGGACGGCCAGGGCTTTGCCGCCTTCGGAAAAGTAACCCAAGGCATGGAAATTGTGCGGAAAATCCAGTCCGCCCCCAGCGGCGCGGGCCACGACGGCACCAATCAGACCATCCAGCGCCTCACTCCGCCGGTGCGGATTATCAACATCACACGTAAGAAATGACGCGGGCGCGGAAATTCCGCCGGCAGCGCGAATAATTCCGAACAATTCCGAAAACTTTCGTGAGATTTTTTCCCGGTCCCGCCACGCTTGTAGTGTGAGGACTACCCCGTGAGGGCTTCAGCACTATACCCGCGCCAGTTTTGGTGGACCTTTCTGCTCAGCCTCGCGTTGATGGTGGGTGCCCACTGCCTGCTGGTCACCATCGTTGACCCGCGGCGGTACTTCACTTCCAGCAGTAGCTTCCCCCAGATCTACCCCAACAGCCGCCGCGTGAAGGTGGAGGCACTGGCGCGATTCCAGCAAGCTGGACCGGTCACCGGTCTGATTCTCGGCTCCAGCCGCTCCATGCTGCTGTCGCCCCAGGAATTTGACCGCCGGACCGGCCTGCGCTTCTTTAATGCCGGGGTCTTCTCCGGTACCGCCGAGGACTTCCTCAGCCTCTACCGGCTTGCCCGCCGCAATGGGAATCATCCGCGAGTCATTGTGTTGGGCCTGGACCCGGCCGCGATCTATGAAGGCCGCCCCGAGGAGGAGCTCAGTGCCAACTTCGCCCTCACCACAGCCCTCGAAAACCGGGCCGCCAGCGGGTGGGCCCAAGGATGGCATTCCCTGACTCTCTACAAGCGGATGCTGCGCCCCCAGGCGCTGGTGGAAGTGGCCAACTCGCTCGCCCTGCGCAGACACCCACCGGAACCGCGCAGTTCCTTCGACGCCGACGGACGGCTTCACGAACACAAAACCGAGCGGGCCATTCAATCCGGCCAATATGATTTCCGCGGCGAACTGGAAAATTCCCGCCGCCGCATGATCGAACGTCTCGAGACCTTCCAGGGGCTCTCCCAGCGGCGGACGCAGTTGATTGAGTCCCTCCTGGCACAGGCCGCCGCCGATCAGGCGCGGGTGGTCATCTGGATGCCCCCCGTCCACCCCACGCTGCTTGAGACCATGGCCCGCTCCCCTCAGGCAAGCACCGCCGATGGCCTGGCTCGCCAGTTCACCACCGGCTTGGCGGAGCGCTACCCCGTACAGGTGATCGACCTCACCCACCCCTCAGCCTTTGGTGGCGACCCGGACCGCTGGTACGACTCCATCCACATCTCGCCGCTTGATGCGGACAAGATTGCCCGCCGGCTGGCCGCTCATGGTATTTAACTCCGACGTCTTCCTGCTGGCGTTCCTGCCACTGATCTACCTGCTGTTCTGGGCTCTGCACTCCAAGCAATCCCGCTACCTGCTGCTCACGGCGGCCGGGTATGTCTTCTATGGCTGGTGGGACTGGCGATTCTGCCTGTTGCTGCTGTTTTCCAGCTTGCTCAGCTTTGGCGCCGGTCTGGCCATTGCGGCGGCTCCATCGCCACGCCAATCCCGCTGGTGGATGATGGGCGCGGTCACGGTTGACTTAAGCCTGCTGTTCTTCTTTAAGTACTTCAACTTCTTTTCAGGTAACGTGCGGGCCGCCTGGCCCAGCGTGCCGCTGCCGCTGGTGGAAGTCGCGCTGCCGGTGGGAATCAGCTTCTATACGTTCCACACTATCAGCTATGTGGTCGATGTCTATGCCGGGCGGGTCCGGGCCACGCGCAACCTATGGGAGTATCTCACTTACGTCAATCTATTCTTCCAATTAGTCGCCGGACCCATCGTCCGCTTCCGCCAGATCGAAGATGACCTGGACCATATCGACGGCCCACCCCACGCCGGTTGGACCGCCCGCGGCATGGCCATCTTTGTCGCAGGCCTCCTGAAGAAAGTCATCATCGCCGACCATCTGGGCACCATCGTGGACCCGCTCTTGAAGCAGCCACACCTCAGCTTCCTGGACGCCTGGACGGCAGCGCTC
>JBIKMK010000485.1:0-4041 GCA_044359315.1 Bryobacteraceae bacterium
GCGGCGTCCGGGAGTTCGGCGTCGGCATGCCGCACCCGCGCAGCTATGGCACCAATGCCCGCGTGCTGGCCGAGTATGTTCGCAAGCGCCAGGTGCTGACGCTGGAAGACGCCGTCCGCCGCATGACTTCCCTGCCCGCCCGCACATTCAACTTCCGTGATCGCGGCGTTATCCGTGAGGGTCTAGCCGCTGACCTGTTGCTGTTTGATCCGGCCAAGGTGGCCGACATGTCCACCTACGAAAAGCCTCACCAATACACCGTGGGTTTCGATTTTGTGCTGGTGAACGGTACCGTGATGGTGGCCGACGGCCAGTTGACCGACGCCCACGGCGGGCGCATTTTGCGTCACGTTCCCGAATGACTACCCTACTGCTGACGGCCTTCGCCCTGGCGGCGGATTATGACCTGTTGATCACCAATGCCCGCGTCGTGGACGGCAGCGGCAACCCCTGGTACCGCGCGAGCGTGGCGGTGAAAGACGGCAAGATCGCCGCCATTGGCCGCTTGACCGGCGCCAAAGCAACCGAGACCATCGATGCCCAGGGCCGCGTGCTGGCCCCCGGTTTCATTGATGTCCACACGCACCTGGAAGGCTCGATTGAGCTGCACCCAGACGCGTTGAACTTCCACCGGGATGGCGTCACCACGGTGATCACTGGGAATTGCGGCAGCTCCCACCTGGATGTGGCGGGCTTTTTTGACCGCATCAGCCGCAAGCAGTTCTCGGTGAACATCGCCACCTTTGTCGGCCACAACACCGTGCGCCGCGAGATCATGGGCGCGCAGAAGCGGCCCGCGACTCCGGCGGAGCTGGACCGCATGCGGGCTCTGGTGGAAAAGGCGATGCAAGCGGGCGCGGTGGGCCTCTCCACCGGCCTGGAATACATCCCCGGCACCTTCGCCCCCACCGACGAGATCATCGAACTGGCCAAGGTCGCGTCCAAGTATGGCGGAGTCTACGCCTCCCATATGCGCGACGAAGGCGAGAAGGTGATCGAGGCCATCGAGGAAACCATCAACATCGGCCGCCAAGCCAAGATCCCGGTCGAGATTTCGCACATCAAGCAGGACACCAAGAAGTTCTGGGGCATGAGTGGCAAGATGCTGGAAGTGATCGAGGCGGCCCGGCGTGAAGGCCTGGACGTCACGGTGGACCAGTACCCCTACATCGCTTATTCCACCGGCATCGGCTTGTTGGTCCCATCCTGGGCCTTTGCGGGCGGCGACGGCGAGTTCAAGAAGCGTTTAGCGGACCCGGCCACGCGCGCCAAACTGCGGCAGGAGGTCATCGATATGAACCGCCGCAAGGCCTACGACGATTTCTCCTACGTCACCATTGCCAACCATCGCGCCAACCCGGCACTGATCGGTAAGACCATCACCCAGATCGCCGGCGGTGGCGATGAAGCGGAGACCATCTTGAAGCTGCTCGAAGCCGGTGGCGGCCAGGGCGTCTTCAAGGCGATGAGCGAAGCTGACGTGGAGAAGTTTCTTCAGCACCCGCTGGTGGCCGTGGCCAGTGACGGCAGCGCGGTGGAGTTCGGGTCCGGCCAGCCGCACCCGCGCAGCTATGGCACCAATGCCCGCGTACTGGCGCGCTATGTCCGCGAACGCGGCGTCATCCGCCTGGAAGAAGCCATCCGCAAGATGACCTCCCTGCCCGCCGCGCGCTTCAACTTGAAAGGCCGTGGCCTGATCGCGGAAGGCTACTGGGCGGACCTGGTGTTGTTTGATCCCAACAAGGTCACCGATCAGGCCACCTTCGAAAAGCCCCACCAGTACGCCTCCGGCTTCGACGTTGTGCTGGTGAATGGAAAGTCGCAGTCCGACGGAAAGTCTCCGGCGGGGGGCCAGGGCCTCCGCCATCAACCATGATTCAACTCGCACAAGCCGGAAAACGCTTCGGCCCCAAACTGCTTTTCGAAGGCGTCGATTGGCTGATCACTCCGCAGGACCGCATCGGCCTGGTGGGGGCCAATGGCACCGGCAAATCCACCTTGCTGAAAGTGATCGGCGGCCTGGAGCAACTCGACATGGGGGAGTGCAACCTCATGAAGGGCCTCACCGTAGGTTACCTGCCGCAGGACGGCATGTCGCTGAGCGGACGCACGGTCTTCGACGAATGCCTGAATGTCTTCGCGGGCGTCCACGAGATGGAACGCGAGATGGAGGAATTGGCCCATCAGATTGGCGTGCTCGATTCAACGAGCGAAGAATACGCCGCCGTGGCCGACCGCTACCACCAGCTCCAAAGCGAGTTCCAGCACAGCGATGGCTACCTGCTGGAATCGCACGTCGGCACCGTCCTCACCGGCCTCGGTTTCCAGAAAGAAGACTGGACCCGCCGCACGGAAGAGTTCTCCGGCGGCTGGCAGATGCGCATCGCGCTGGCCAAACTGCTGCTCCAGAAGCCCAACATCCTGCTGCTGGACGAACCCACCAACCACCTGGATCTCGAAGCCCGCAACTGGCTGGAAGAGTACCTGAAGAACTACCCGAACGCCTTCGTGCTGATCTCGCACGACCGCTACTTCCTGAACGTCACCGTCGACCGCACCGCCGAGATCTGGAACAAGAAGATCACCGTCTACCGCGGCGGCTACGAGAAATTTCTCACCCAAAAAGCCGAGCGGCTGGAGCAACTGAAAGCCGCCCAGCGCAACCAGCAGGAACGCGTCGAGGCGCTTGAAGCCTTCATCAACCGTTTCCGCGCCCAGGCCACCAAAGCCAAGCAGGTGCAAAGCCGAATCAAAGAACTCGAAAAGATCGAGCGCATCGATCTGCCGCCGGAAGAGAAGACCATCCACTTCACCTTCCCGCAGCCCAAGCCCAGCGGACGCATCGTGGCCGAGTTCAACGACGTGGCCAAGAGCTACGGCGAAAAGCACGTCTTCTCCGGTGCCCGCTTCACCATCGAACGCGGCGACCGTATCGCGCTGGTGGGCCACAACGGGGCCGGCAAATCGACGCTGATCAAGTTGTTGACCGGCGATGAACCGCTCACCGCCGGCGAGTACAAACTGGGACACAACGTGGAAGTGGACTACTTCGCGCAGGACCAGTACAAGGTACTGCCAACCGAGTCAGCCATCCTCGATGACCTGCATTCGCAGGCTCCGCGCCGCACCGAGACAGAACTGCGCAACATCCTCGGCTCCTTCCTGTTCTCTGAAGACGACGTCTTCAAGAAGATCGGCGTGCTGTCCGGCGGCGAACGCAACCGCTACGCGCTGGCCCGGATGCTGCTGTCGCCGTCCAATTTTCTGCTGCTGGACGAACCCACGAACCACTTGGACATGCGCGCCAAGGACGTGCTGCTGGAGGCACTGTCGACCTTCACCGGCACCGTGGTCTTCGTCTCGCACGACCGCTACTTCATCGACAAAGTAGCCACCCGCGTCTTCGAGATCGAAGGCGGCCAGGTCACCGTCTATCCGGGCAACTACGAAGACTACCTGTGGCGAAAAGCGGGCGGCGCTTCGCCCGTCGTGGCGGAAACGGCGAAAGCCGACAACACCGCCGCTGCGCCGGCAGCCGTCAAGCCGCAGAAGAAGATGAACCCCATCAAGCTCCAGAAGCTGCAGGAGCGCGTGGCGGAGATCGAAAAGGCCCTGGCGCGCGTCGAAGCAGAAGCCGCCGAACTGGCCGGGATGATCGGCAAGAAGCCCTCCGACGCCTCCCGCCTGGCCGTTGACCTGGGCGGCATGCGCGCCCGCATCGCGGAGCTGGAAACCGAGTGGGAAGTGGCCGCTTCGGAACTGGAAGCCGCGCAATCCTAAAGCGCCGTTGACACTGTTGCGCGGCATATGCTCGACTACAGGAACAATGCTGCTTTCCCGACGCACCGTTCTCGCTTCGCCGCTGGCCCTGGCGGCCGCCCCCAATAATGGCCCACAGGCCATCTCGCTGGCCGCCTGGTCGTTCAGCGGCAGCTTCTTCCAAGGCAAATGGAAGCTGCTGGAACTGCCCGGCATTCTCCGGCAGAAGTTGCAGATCGATGCGCTGGAGCACGTCAACCAGTTCTTTGAGAACCCCACGCT
>JBIKMK010000486.1:0-4040 GCA_044359315.1 Bryobacteraceae bacterium
CACCGCGCCCACCAGCAGCCCGCCGTTCGAGCCTCCGCGGGCGGCCAGCTTGCCGGTTGAGGTGTACTTTTCCTTGATGAGGTATTCGGCGGCGGCGATGAAGTCGTCAAAGACGTTCTGCTTCTTTTCGCGCATTCCGGCGCGGTGCCAGGCTTCGCCATATTCAAGACCGCCGCGCAGGCAGACGCTGGCGTAGACGACGCCCTGCTCCAGCAGCGAGATCCGGTCGGCGGAGAAGTTCGGGAGGTTGCTGAGCGTGAAGCCGCCATAGCCGTAGACCACTACGGGGTTGGAGCCATCCAGCTTGAGGCCCTTCTTGTGCGCCAGGAACATGGGCACGCGCGTGCCGTCTTTGCTCGTAAAGAATACCCGGCGCGTTTCAAACTGATCAGAGGCAAATTCTACTTTGGGTGCCCAGTAGCGGGTGGTCTGGTTAGTAGAGGGGTTGTAGCGATAGATGCTGCCGGCTTCGAGCATGGAGTTGAAGGTGTAGTGGATGACGCTATCCTGATCCTCACCCTCGATGCCGGTGACGTTGCCGGGGCCGGGTAAGGCGAGTTCGCGCTCCATCTTGCCTTGCGGTTGATAGACCACGATGCGGCTGGCGGCGTCATGCAGGTAGTGCGCAAACAGGCGCCCGGCGGCAGTGGCCACCCAGGTGAGCGAGTCCTTGCTTTCCGGGATCACCGTGGTCCAGTTGGTGGGCGCGGACTTCGCCGGGTCGATCGCCACCACGCGGCCATTGGGCGCACCATTGTCGGTGAACACCAGCACCTTGCCGCCCACATAGCCCACAAAGTTGTACTTGGTGTCGCCGATGTCCGGGATCAGGGCTTGGAACGCTTTGTCGCCCTTGGCCTCATTCTTCACCCACAATGCATTGCCCAACGCCGCCCGGCCGCGTTCGGAGATGGTGAGGATCGCCATCTTTTCGTCTTCCGAGACCACGACGCGGTGGAAGCGTTGGCCGTGCAGCTTGTCTTCGTAGGCCAGCTCATCCTCGCTTTGGGCGGTGCCCAGGCGGTGATAGTAGACGGTGTGGAACTCATTCTTCGACGTCAGCTCCTTGCCCTTTTCGGGAGCCGGGTAGCGGCTGTAGTAGAAGCCCGAGCCGCGCCAGGAGATGGCGCTAGCCTTTACCCATTCGATGCGGTCCGGACGGTCCTGCAGCGTGGTCAGATCCTTGACGCGGATCTCAGACCAGTCCGATCCACCCACGGAGACGCCATAGGCCGCGAACTTGCCGTCCTTGGAGAGGGCAAAGCCCGCCAGCCGCGTGGTGCCGGTGGTGGATAGCTTGTTGGGGTCCAGCACCAGCTCTGGAGTCCCCGCGTCGCCCTTGCGGCGGTACCAGATGGACTGGTTTTGGAGCCCGGTGTTGTGCGTGTAGTACAGATACTCGCCGCGGCGCTGGGGAGCGGACTGCTTTTCATAGTTGTTCAGCTGCTCCAGTCGCCGCTTGAGCGCGGGCCGGTAGGGGATGGCGGAGAGGTACTGGAAGGTGGCCTGATTTTGGCGCGTCACCCAATCGGCCGCTTCGGCGGACCGGTCGTCTTCCAGCCAGCGGTAGGGGTCGGCCACTTTGACGCCTTGATAGTTGTCGACGTGGTCCACTTTGCGGGTGGCGGGATACTTGATATCGGCGGCGTGTAGGGTGGTCACGATGAGGGCGAGGGCAGTGAAGGGCATGGGGACAGGCACTCTTAGGGTTGAGTATAGTTGATCGGCCTTGATGCTCAACTGAGAGGCGGCATCAGCGGCCACCGGGAAAGTGGCGAGTCTGGCGAAGGCCGGGCAGCCGTCCGAGATATGCGGGGCGGCAATCCGCTAAAATTACAGAGTGATCACACGAAGAGAAGTACTCCTGGGCGCGGCTGCTGCCGCCGCCGCTAGCGCTGCGCCGCGCGTCAATTCCGTGGTGAGTGGGGTGGCCCTGGGTGCCCAGAGCTACAGCTTCCGGGATCGCGATCTGGATGGCGCGCTGGCCGCGATGAAAGAGATCGGGATTGGGTACTGCGAGCTGTTCAGCGGCCATGTGGAACCACGGTTCAACTTCCGCGAAGAGGGCGCGCGCGAAAAGGCCAAGGCGTGGCGGTTGTCGAAGGAAGCGCTGGACAAGGCCGCCGAGGTGAAGAGCAAGTTTGACGCGGCGGGCATTGAGTTGCATGCGTTCAACTATTCTTTCCGCGAAGACTTTACCGATGCCGAGATTGAGCGCGGCTTTGAGATGGGCAAGATCATGGGCGTCAAGAAGCTGACGGCCTCGTCGAATGTCTCCACCGCCAAGCGCGTCGATCCGTTCGCCAAGAAGTACAAGATCTTTGCTGGGATGCACAACCATTCCCGTATTGTGGCCAATGAGTTCGCCACGCCCGAGGATTTCACCGCGGCCATGAAGGGCATGTCGAAGTACATCGCCGTCAACCTGGACATCGGCCATTTCTGGGCGGCCAACTTCAACCCGGTGGAGTACCTGAAGCAGAATCACGAGCGCATCGTCACGCTCCACATCAAGGACCGGCGCAAGAATCAGGGGCCCAATGTGGTGTTTGGCGAAGGCGATACGCCGATCAAGGCCGTGCTGCAGGAACTGAAGGCGAACAAGTGGAAGATCCCCGCCATGATCGAGTACGAATACAAGGGCGAGGACACTGTGGCCGAAGTTCGGAAGTGCTTCAACTACATGAAGCAGGCGTTGGCCTAGCTTTTTCGCACCGGCAAATCATCATGCACGGCGGGAGCGGCGCTGGCCCGGTCGCCCGCCGCGCATCGCTGGTTGGGGTGGGGCTTGCGCTCCGGCGGAAGGGGTACGTTTTTGTCCGTAATTATCTGAAACTTTCTTAATGATCTAAACATCAATACTCTTGCATGCGATTTTTCGGATGGCTAGGGGCTCTTCTTGTCCCGTTCAGCCTGTCAGCCCAGAGTTTGATTGTTGGCATCCCCAGCACGGATGCCGTTCATAAGAAGGAGCTTATGGTGGCCTTTGAAGGCCAAGTGAACCGTTTTCGAGCGGGCAACTACTTTAACAGTTTCACCTTTTCTGCCTACGGACTCGGCCACGGAACCGAACTGGCGGCCAGCCTTTATGGATTCTCGAATCCGGGGTCTGGTAACCGGTCGATTGGATTTGGTGGAAAGAAGGTGTTCGGTTGGAACCGGACGGGGGACCGTTGGGAGAAAAAAGTGTTTGTTGGTGGCATGGTGCCGTTCTCCTTCGACGGGCAGGGAGTAGGGTATTGGGCCTACGGCGGGGTGTCGGCCCGCGTTCCGGGCTGGAAAACGCGCCTCACGGCGGGGCCCAGCATTGGTACCAAACAGATTTTCGGTACCGCCGGTGGGCGCAACAATCTCCATGCGATGGTGGGTATTGAGCAGCCGCTGAACAAGAAGTGGTCTATCGTCACCGACTGGTTCACCGGCACGCATGACCTGGCGGCGGGTATTTTTGCTCTCTCCTACCAGCCGGACAAAAAGACCATGATCATCTTTGGCTGGAAAGCTGCTAACAACGGACAAAGCGGCAAGCCGGCCTTCATGATCGAAGTCACGCGACTCTTCAACAGCCCCAAACATTGAGTAGTCTGAAATGGACTCACTTGGCTCTCAGGCCGTGAGGGCGGAGGAGTGGTCCATGAGGTATGCCGGGTTTGGGCGCCGTTTGGTGGCGCACGTAATCGATCACGTGATTGTGGCCTTGGCGGCGGTGCTGGTGCTGGCGCCGGTGACGGGGGCTACCTTGCTGTTTGGCGTGATCGAGACCGTCCGTGAATCACCTGCCGCCCTGATCGGGCTGGTGTTTTCCGCCATCGGGATTGTCGCCGCCGCGGCTGCGGGGGTGTGGGTCTATTCGGCGGGCTTTGAGAGCTCCAGTTGGCAAGCGACGCCCGGCAAACGCTTGATGGGTCTGATCGTTACTGACGAGCAGGGCCGGCGGATCACGTTTTCGCGCGCGAGTGTCCGTTACTTCGCCAAGTGGGTCTCCGCCTTGGCTCTTCACCTGGGCTACGTCATTGCCCTCTTCACCGCCCGCAAGCAGA
>JBIKMK010000487.1:0-4034 GCA_044359315.1 Bryobacteraceae bacterium
CCTGGCCGGGTGTGGGTTCTTTGCCCAGTTCCAAATGGAAGCCTGGAACCGGATGTCGCCCCAGGTTGAGATCGCCGCGGTTTGCGACCTGGACCCGGACCGCGCCCAAGCCTTCGCCCACCGCTACGGCATCCCCCGCGTCTACACCGATCTGGCCGCGATGTTGACTGCTGAAAGGCCACACTTCGTCGACATCGTCACCCGGCCCGATCAGCACCTGCCCATGGCCCGTACCGCGCTGGCCCACGGCGTCCATGTGCTTTGCCAGAAGCCGCTCGCACCGACGCTTGGGGAAGCTGAGGAACTGGTCTCGCTGTTCCCTCCCGGCGCATCCACCCGCATGATGGTCAACGAGAATTGGCGGTTCCAGGCCTGGTACCGCGAGATCAAGCGGCTGCTCGATTCAGCCGTGCTGGGCACCCCGTTCAGCTTCCGCTGGGTCCACCGGGCCAATGACGGACTGCTCGAAAAGCCCTACCCCAACCAGCCGTACTTCGTCACCTACCCGCGCTTCTTGATCTTTGAGACGCTGGTGCACTACCTGGATTCCGCCCGTTACCTGTTTGGTGACCCGCAAGCCGCCGCCTGCCTTACCGCCAAAGTCAACCCAGCCATCGCGGGTGAAGATCAAGCCATCATCACGCTGCGATTTGGCGATGGCTTTGCCGGCATCATCGATGGCAACCGCTGTTCGCCGATGGATGAAGTGGCACCGGAAGGCAGCCACGGCATGGGCAATCTCCGGATCGACGCCACCGGGGGCACACTCTGGCTGGATGCCAGTGGCTATATCACCATTGAGCCACGCGGCGGACAGCGTTACGCGCACTCCTGGGCCATCCCGGCGGTCGGTTACCGGGGCGATAGTTGCTACAACACCCAGCTCCACTTTGCCGAATGCTTGCGCTCCGGCGCGGAGTTTGAAAGCCATGGCGCGGACTATCTCCGGACCCTGCAACTGGTGGAAAGTTGCTACCGGGCCGCCGCCACCGGCATCACCGTTGCGACACCCTGTGAAACCGCCCCGCGTGGCTGACGGCGGAAAACTACACCACCACCAACCCCGACCGGATGCCCTTTGCCACCGCCTCGGTGCGCGAGGAAGCGTTCAATTTGTCCAGCACACTGGCCACATGAAACTTCACCGTGTGCTCAGAGATGCTCAGCCGCCAGGCGATCTCCTTGTTGGCGACTCCCTCAGCCAGCAGGCGGAGCACCTCGGATTCGCGCGGTGTCAGCGGCTCCGCCAGTTCCATCACCGGACGCGCCTGCAGCGTGTCCAGAAACTGTGGGTGCACGGCAATCAAACCAGCGGCAACGGCCTCCACCGCCGCCACAATCTCATGCTCCCCCGCCTCACGGGGTAGCAGACCACGCACACCATCCCTTAGTGTGGCTTCGTCGGAGAGCCACACCACCGGCGTACCGTGTGCGCCCACCGGAGCGGTTTCCGTCAGCAACACGTCGGCATTGTGACGCGTGACTTCAATCACGCCGGATTCGCGCATCAGCGCCTCCAGCCCCGCCTGGACGACGGTTGACCGCGCCGCCACCTGCACCCGGATCGGTCGTGTCCGGGCCGGGCGCTCCGCTATCAAGTTCGACTGCTCAGGCAAGGTCATGCGGCTTGGGCCATCTCCCCCAGGCGGACCACCGTCTCCCGAATCGTCCGCCGGTCACCGCGCAGAAACTGCAATGGGACCCGCAGCGCCGTGTGTTCGATCGCCCAGCTTAAGTCATCCCAGGTATCGAAGAGGCGCCCGTGCGCCCCCACGATTACATCGCCAATCATCAGGGAAGCCGCCGCCGCGGGCGTGCCGGGCTGCACTTCCAGCACCACCATCCCCGGGCCTTCGCGCTGCTTAAAGCGGACCGTCACCGGCCGCACCGCAACTCCGATTCGGGGTGAATCACCGCCACGCGCCAGAAACTCCCGCACAGCATTCGACGGAACCGCCAGCCCTAAGCCGCCGCCGCGCTGTGGTGACAGCACCATGCTGTTGATCCCGATCACGCGGCCGCTGGAATCCGCCAGCGGTCCACCGGAGTTGCCCGGCGCCAAGCGGACATCGGCCTGCACCCAGTCCCGCCGCGACAAACCCGGCACCGGACCGACGTCGTGGATCACTCCAGTGGTCAGCGCTCCGATAAAGCCCAACGGGTTGCCCACCGCCAGCACCAGTTCGCCGGGCCGCAACCGCGACGAATCGCCGATGGCGGCAGCCGGTAGCTGGTTCGATTGAATCTGGAGCTTCGCCAGATCCCGCGCCTCGTCACGCGCCTGCACTTCCGCGGCGAACTTGCGGCCATCCCACAGCGTCACCGTAGCCTTGGGGCCGCGGGCCACGTGGGCGTTGGTGACGACCAGGCCGGTTGAGTTCCACAACACACCGGACCCGCTGCCACCTTCGCCCCTCTCCCCGCCCACGTGGACCTGGACGGTCGAGCGGCGCAACTGTTCCGCTACCTCTCCAAATCCCGGGGTCATCTAGGCCTCTTTCTCGCCGATCTCGACTTCTACTTCGATGTGTTCCCCACCGCGAACGATGCGAGCGGTCAGTTTCTCGCCCGGTTGGTGCTGGTGCAGAACGGTCTGTATGTCCCCCGGATCCTCCGTGGCGCTGCCGCCAAAACCCAACAGGACGTCGCCCACTAGCAACCCCGCCTTGTCGGCGGCGCTGGAGACCTCAACCGAGAGCAGGATCAGACCGGGGCCCGAAGGCAACTGGACCGGTTGCAGCCCCACGCCCAGATACGGACGCGCGATCCGGCCCTTGGCTAGCAACTCCGCCACCACGCGGTCTACCGTGGTTGCTGGAATGGCCAGTGGCGACAGGCGCGACAGGCCATCGCTGGCCACCCCCACCAGCCCGCCCTCAATGTCCACCACCGCTCCGCCAACTGAGCCGGGAAACAGAGAAACGTCCAGCCTCAGAAACTGGTCCAGCTTGCCCCCGCGCCACGTCTTCCATTCGCCACCCGCCGCGCTCAGGATCCCCAGTGCCGCCGTCGGCCCCGTGTCCGCATTGCGTCCCACCGTCAACAGCAAATGTCCCGGCTGGGCCGCTCGGGCGGCACGCCCCAACGGTGCGCCCGCATCGCCGGAGAACGTCAGCACCGCCAGATCGGTTGATCCGTCGCGTCCTCTCAGTTGCGCCGCCACGCGCTCGCCGGAAGGCAGAGTGAGGTGGATCTGATCGTCCCGAGTTACCGTGTGATCAGCCGTGACCACCACTCCCGGTGCCCACAGGACGCCGCTGGAAGTGATGCGCGGACGGGCATGAACCGTCACCACCGAAGCCGCCGTGCGCTCCACCAGCGAGGCCAGTTCGGTAGAAAAGTGAGCGAGTGAAATCTCCATGACCCTAGCTTGCGCCAGCACGGGGCTGAGGCGCTATCGGCAGATGGGATTGGTGGGCCTAGCCGGATGAGGAGGGAGTGGTGAACGCTAAGGCTTCCGGTCGGCCACCGCGGCTCGAATCCGGTCGATCGCTTCCCGGTGGCTCAAGGACTTGCCTCCCAGGATGTTCCAGGCCGTGAAAACCACCACCACATCGTCCTCCGGGATCACGATGGGCAACTGGCCCCCGAAGCCCGATCCGGCGAAGGCCAGTCTGGAGTCGCCTTTGGCGTACGGGTAGAGCCACCACTTGTAGCCATACTTGACGGCCGAGTTGGGAGACACAGCGATGGCGGGCTCCAGCGACGCCTTCACCCAAGCCTCAGTAACGATCTGCTGACCCTTCCAGGCACCCTTCTGGTGGAACAACAGGGCGATCTTGGCCAGGTCGTGCCGCTCCAGATAGAGGCCGCCTTCGGAATCGACCAAGCCCCACGGGATGCGCTTCCAGAACCAATCCTTGATGCCCAGCGGTTGAAAAAGATGTTTGGCGCCATACTCTTCCATGTCCTGTCCAGTGGCTTGGCGGAAGATATGTGCCAGCAGCTCCGTGGCTCCGCTGTTGTAATTGAACTTAGTTCCGGGCTCGTCCGACATGGGCCGGTCGATGACATACTGCACCCAGTCCGCTGAC
>JBIKMK010000488.1:0-4032 GCA_044359315.1 Bryobacteraceae bacterium
GCTCCAAATGCTCATAAAGGCTGCGCTGGTCATAGAGCGTCAGGCCGCTGTCTAACTGGTGAACTGCGCCGGTCACCACTTGCAGTGCCTCCGGTGCCGGAAGCTGGGAGCGGGCGATGATCGACAGCCCCAGCGGCAGCCACTGTTCCGCCGGGCGGTAGACGGCCAGCGCGGGCGATTCTGACAGCGAGAAGTACTTGCCGTCCTCCACCACGCCGATGATCTGATGCTTCTGGCCATCTGTGCCGAACGAGAGGCGGCGGCCGAGTGCGTTCTCGTTCGGGAACATCCGGCGGGCGAACGTCTCATTCACCACGACCACGGAGGTTGTCTCTTTCTGGTCGCGATCATCAAACAGCCGGCCCTGCTTCAGTCGTGTCCCCATGGTGCTGAAATAACCGGGCGAAACCTGGTAGGTATACGCACTCGGGGCCTCGGCCGCCTTCGGTTGGGGCTTGCCCTCGATGAAGATCGATTCGGCGGAGACATTCAGGCTCAGTTGGAGCGAACTGGTGAGGGCCACTGATTCCAGGCCCGGCCGCGTGCTCAGCTCGCGCAGCAGCGTCCGCTCAAACGCCCGCCCTCGCTCCTCGGAATAGCCTTCCAACGACAGGTCGAGCGAGGTGGACACCAGGCCCTCCGGCCGGAACCCCAGTGGCACCTCCATCGCCTGCTGCAGGCTCCGGATCACCAGCACCGACCCAGCCAGCAGCACCACCGACAGGGCCACCTGTGCGCCCACCAGCAGATCTCTCAGTGGCCAGTGCCGCATCCGGCCGTTGGCGACTTCGTTCTTCAGCGAGGGCAACAGCCGCGTCTTGGCCGAAGAGAGCGCCGGGCCCAGCCCGAACAGCAGTGTGGACACGATGGCCGCGCCCAGTGCGAACAGAAATGTGCGGAGGTTCCAGGTGAGTTCCAGGGTCAAGGGAATGTCAATCGGCAGCCGCATCGCCACCAGCCCGCTCACCAGCCACTGGGCGACCACCAGTCCGGCCACTGCTCCCATGAGTGAGAGCAACAGGCTTTCAGTCAGCGCTTCCAGCAGCAAATGGCGGGTGCTGGCGCCCAGTGCCAAGCGCACCGCCACCTCGCGCTTGCGGTCTGAGGCGCGGGCCAGCAACAGGCTGGCCAGGTTGGTGCAAACGATCAGCAGCACCAGGCCCGTAATCAGGAAAATGACGCTGGTGAAGCCAATCACCGGCTGCCGGAGGAAGCTGCCCACCAAGCCTGGTTCCACCAGGTCAATCCGCAGGCCTTCGTTGATCTTCGGGTAAACGCGGCCCAGTTCCCGGGCGATGCGGTTCAAGTCCGCATGGGCTTGCTCGCGGGTGACGCCGGGTTTCAGGCGGCCGGCGAGAAACCGGTTGTTGGTGGCGCGGCTGTTTAGCCATCGATTGCTGGGCTCCATTTGTGCCTGCATCATCATGGGCGCCCAAAATTCGGCACCATACATCCGCTCCAGGCCACGGAACCCGGCGGGGGCGACGCCAATGATGGTGTAGTCCAGTCCGTTTAACTTGATCCGCTCGCCCACCGCGTCCGCCCGTCCGCCAAAGCGCCTCTGCCACAGGCCGTAGCTGAGCACCACCACGGGATGTGCCCCCACTTGCTGGTCATCCTCGGGAGATAGTAAACGGCCGAGCGCTGGCTGCACGCCCAGGAGGGGAAAGTAGTTACCGGTGGCGATGTAGCCCCAGAGTCGGGTTTGCTGGCCTTGCGCATTCATGGCCGCGGGCACAAAACGGTAGCCCATCAGGCCGGCAAAGGTCCGGTTCTGCTGCAGGAGGTCCCGGTAGTTGGGGTAAGAATGCGTGGCGAAAGGCGATGTGGAACTGCTGATCGAGACTAACTGCTGTGGCTGGTCGACCGGCAGTGAGCCCAGGAACAATGCATCCATTAGCGTAAAGACCACAATGTTGGCCCCGATGCCCAAGCCCAGCGTCAGCACCGCCACCGCGGTAAACCCGGGGCTCTTCATCGTCCGCCGCCAGGCGACCCGCAAGTCCGACCAGAACCGATCCATGCGGCCGAGTTTGCAATTCGAATGCCACGCGGGCCGCGCTTCAGCCAGCTGCCAGGCGCAAAAAAAGACGGCTGACTCTGAGAGTTTCAGAATCAGCCGTCGGATGGTGTCCGTTTCCGGGACTTGAGCGTTCGTTTCGCCTCAGTGCCTTCGCGGGTCCAGGCTACGGCAGCTTGGGAGCTACTTCGCGCTGCGAAGAGATCACGCGGTCGACGATGCCGTATTGAACGGCCGCATCGGCTTCCATGATGTAGTCACGCTCGACGTCGCGGGCGATCTTGTCCACCGGTTGACCGGTCGCATTGGCCAAAATCCCATTCAGGATTTCGCGCATCCGGAGGATCTCACGGGCGTAGATATCGATGTCGGTGGCCTGCCCGGCCAAGCCGCTCATCGACGGCTGGTGGATCAGGATGCGGGAATGGGGCAGGGTAAAGCGCTTGCCCTTTGTACCCGCCGCCAGCAACACCGCACCCATGGACGCGGCTTGGCCCACGCAATAGGTGACGATGTCGGGTTCCACCAGGTTCATTGTGTCTAAAATCGCCAGGCCGGCCGTAATGGAGCCACCTGGAGAGTTGATGTAGAGCGAAATATCCCGCTCCGGATCTTCAGCGGCAAGAAAAAGAATCTGGGCAATGATCAGGTTGGCCACCTGATCGTCGATCGGCGTCCCCAGGAAGATGATGTTCTCTTTCAGTAGGCGTGAATAAATGTCAAACGCCCGTTCGCCCCGCGAACTCTGTTCCACCACCATGGGAACCAACATGTTGTGCGGTGTCGGCATATTGTGGGGTGTCGGCGTCTCCCCGTAAAGCTTACGATCTGCTGGCATCCAGCCTCCTGATATCAGGATAGCGTGGCTGTGGTCCCAGTGGCGCTCAGGTAAAACGATTAGGCCACCTGTTCTTCCGGGCAGGTTGTAACAAAGGGGGTGACAATTGTGAGATTCTGACGAGTGCAGCTCCCCAATTCTGCCCCATGGTTGAGGGCGGAGAGGCGCGGCTTCAGTAGTAGTCCCAAAGTTTAGGTAGTATTAAGACTGTTGTGTGCCGCGGTCTAGGGCACAGCACGGTGAGTTGCACTAAATTGTACGATTGCGTGGCCGATAATCCTTCAGGAGGGTAATCACCAGGCGCCAGGTATGGCGTTGGCTCATCTCATGACCGGCATTCAACGTGTACTGATCGCCGACGATAGTATCGTGTCCCGACACTTGCTCGAAGCCACGCTTCGGCGCTGGGGCTATGAGGTTTCCTTTGCCTGTGATGGCGCGGAGGCGTGGGCGGCCTTGGAACGCGATGACGCTCCCAGCATGGTGATCCTGGATTGGGTGATGCCCGTGATGACGGGCCCTGAGGTTTGTACCCGCTTGAGGAGTCTGGCCCGGGAGCAGTACACCTACATTCTGCTGCTGACCGGCAAGAATCTGAAGGAAGACCTGATTGCCGGCATGAACTCCGGGGCCGATGATTACATCATTAAGCCTTTTGATCAGCAGGAATTACAGGTGCGTCTGGAGGCCGGCAAGCGCATCCTGCAACTGCACGAAGCGCTGTTGGATGCCCAGAAAAAGCTCTTCAAACAGGCTACCTATGATGAACTGACGGGCTTGTTCAACCGGTCCCGCATTCTGGAGATTCTGCGGTCGGAACTGGCGCGCGCGGCGCGTGAGCAGACGCCGGTGGGAGTGGTATTGGCCGACATTGACCGGTTCAAGCTGGTCAATGACACCTTTGGACACGATGCGGGGGACATCACCCTGCAACAGACGGCGCTGCGGATGCAATCTTCCATCCGGTCCTACGATGCGATTGGCCGCTATGGTGGTGAAGAGTTTCTGGTCTTGATGCCGGGCTGCGATCTGGGGTGCGCCGCGCAACAGGCGGAGCGCTTGCGCCTGGCCGTTTCCCGGGAGCCGCTGAAACTGGGTGGTGGCGATGCGGGAAGCCCCGAACTGATGCTGGCCGTCAGCGCCAGCTTTGGGGCGACAACCTACTATCCCGGGT
>JBIKMK010000034.1:0-13876 GCA_044359315.1 Bryobacteraceae bacterium
CCCAGAACATCATCAATGCCACCCCAACCGGTATCATGCTGAGCGCGGTGCCGGTCATCTTGCCGTGGGCCGAGATGGCCCGGATCTTTCCCCGAAGTTTGAAGCGCTCCCGGATCACGTAGGCCAGTTTGTCGAGAATCTCGGACAAGTTGCCGCCGGTCCGCTTCTGCAACACCACCGCTGAGATAAAGAACTGAAGGTCCAGCGACGGGATGCGGGTGCCCAGCTTCAGCAACGCCGAATCCAGGGGCAAGCCCAGGTTGTGCTCTTCAAAAGCGCGCTTGAATTCGCTGCCCAATGGTTCCGCGAACTCGCGGTGGATCATCTCCAGTGACGAGCTGAACCCATGGCCGGCACGCATTGACCGCGAGACAAACTCCAGCGCGTCCGGAAACAGCTCCTCAAACTTGTGCAGCCGTTTGTCACGCAACCGCTTGACATGCCAGATCGGCAGAAAGCCCATGGCCAAACCCGCCGCGCTGTTGATCAACGTGCTGTTGCCGGGCACCAGTTGCCAGGCCACCGTGAAGCCCAGCAGAAACATGCCCAGGCAAGAGTGAGCCAGGCGCGCGGGCCGCCACTTCAGGCCCGCCTGCTCCAGCATCTTCTCCATGCCCTCCACCAGCTTGTAGCGCTCCATCAGTTGGAGCACAATGCGGCCGGTCTTGCTGTCTTCCGCCTGCAGCAGTGACAGCGTACCTTTCTTCTTGGCCTTCTTGGCGGCTGCGTCGGCCCGGGTTTCGGTCAGCCGCCCTTGAAGCTGTTTGTTCTCGGCGGAGCGCAGGTACTTTGTCGATACCCACCACGCGGCGATGGCGAGCACCCAGACCCCGATCGCAATCAGTAGGTAGGTCACCATAGGCGCACTTCAAACGTTCCGCTTTCCCCGGCCAGGTGCGGTGCTTAGATCTCCACCACTTCGTCAAAGATTGAGGCCGGCAGTTCAATACCCGCCGCCAGCAGCTTTTCGTAAAACTTAGGCCGGATGCCGGTTGAGGCAAAGCGGCCCCGCACCTTACCGTTCTCATCGATTCCATGCTTCTCAAATACGAACAAATCCTGAAGCGTGATCATCTCCCCTTCCATGCCGGTGACCTCCGTCACCGACATCACCCGGCGTGAGCCATCGGTGAGGCGGGCGGCTTGCACAAACAAGTGGACCGCACTGGCGATCTGTTGCCGGATGGCGTGCGGCTTCATGTTGGAATTGGCCAGCGACACCATCACCTCCAGTCGCGACACGCCATCGCGCGGCGTGTTGGCGTGGATGGTGGTGAGGGAGCCGTCGTGACCAGTGTTCATGGCCTGCAACATATCCAGCGCTTCCTCGCCACGGACTTCGCCCACCACAATGCGGTCCGGCCGCATACGCAAGCTGTTCACCAGCAGTTCACGCTGGCGGATCGCTCCGTGGCCTTCCAGGTTGGCGGGCCGGGTTTCCAGGCGGGCGACGTGCGGCTGCTTCAACTGCAATTCTGCGGCGTCTTCAATGGTGACAATACGTTCCCGCGCGCCAATGTAGCCCGACATCGCATTCAGCAAAGTCGTCTTACCGGCACCGGTGCCACCCAGGATGATGATGTTCAAGTGGGCCTTCACGGCCGCTTCCATCACCATCTTCATGCCCGGGGTCAGCGCTTTTTTCTCCACCAGATCATCCAGGGTCAGCTTGTCCTTGGAAAATTTACGGATGGACAGCAGCGGCCCGTCCACCGCCAGCGGCGGGATGATGGCATTCACACGGCTGCCGTCCAGCAAGCGGGCGTCGCACATCGGATTCGATTCATCAATGCGGCGGCCGACCTGCGAAACGATCTTGTCGATGATGCGCAACAAGTGTGGCGTGTCGCGAAACTTGATCGGCGTCAGCTCCAGCAAGCCTTTGCGTTCGACATAGACCTGCTCCGCCGTGTTCACCAGGATGTCGGAGACGGTGGGGTCTTTCAGCACCATCTCCAGCGGACCCAGGCCGAATACTTCGTCCAGCACCTCGTCGGCCAGTTGCTGTTTCTCCGCCCCGGAAAGCAACGTCGGCTCGGCATCCAGCAAGCCCATCAGTGCCTGCCGCACTTCCAGCCGGATGCGCTGATTGTCGATCGAGGCCAGCGCCTCCAGGTTGATCTTGTCCAGCAGCTTGCGGTGCAGTGTGAACTTCAGCTCCTGGTATTCGGCCCGCACCGGGCCCGGCGGTTTGGCGCCTGCCAGCGGGGTGGGGGTCAGGCCGGGAATCGGGATCGATAAGCTCATTCGTTTCCTCCGTTAAGTCGTTTTGTGTGCGCGCATCTCAATGGGCCGGGGCGGCGGCCTCACGGGCAGCGGCCGCGGCCGCCTTTACCTTCGTCATCAAGCTGGTCATCGCTTTGCCAAACTCGCTGTCGGCCGCCTGGTTGGTGGATGGATCACGCGGCATCATCGCTTCCACTGGTCCGGACAGGATCTTGGCCAGGTCGGCTGGTGCCAGACCATCGCGCTTAGAGATACCATTCACGATCACCCGCACCCGGTCCCGCGCCACGCCGGAGGTTTGCAGCAAGGCCACCGCGCGCCGCGCCAGGTGCAGGCTCGGCAGGTCCGCACCCGTCACCATGTAGTAGGCATCGGCTTCGGCCAGCGCCAGCAGGCTCAAACGCTCAAACATGGCGGGCAGATCGACCACCGTCCAATCGTAGGTGTGCCGTGCGGTTTCCAGTACCTCATTCAGCCGGGCCAGATTCGGTGCCTCCGATGGCGGCAAAACCGGGGCCGGCAACACTTCGATCGGGCCGGACTTCACTGTGTGCCGCGGCCAGTTCACTCCCGCGGTTCCATTCAGCACTGCTTCCAATGACGCGCTTTCCGGCCCCGCGATGGCCTGGGTGCCACCCGCCATGTCGGCGTCGATCAGCAACACGCGGCCCGAGCTTTCCCGTTCCAGCGCCATGGCCATGTGTGCGGCCAGTGTCGAAGCGCCCGCCCCGGGCTTGGCGCTGGTAAAGCTGATGACATGGCCCGGTTCCCGCTCCTCTACCTGGGTAGGTTTGCGCAGGCGTCGGATGCGGCTGATCGCTTCACGCTGGATGGCCGGGTCAAACGGCGCGTAAAGAAATTCGATGGCCCCGCGCCGCAGGCTGGACAGAATCGCTTCCGAATCGTTGCTGGTGTGCAGGCCGATCACCTGCGTCCCCGGGCGCGACCGCACGATGTACTCGATGATGGTGCCTGAAGCCACCGCGTCCGTCGCCACATCCAGCAACACCAGTTGCGGATTCATCTGCCGTAACCGCATCTCCAGCGCTTGTTCAGTGGGATAAGACTTCAGGTCTGTCAAGACCTGAAATGTCCGGAGCGCCGGCACCGTCTTCAGGAAGGCGTCGGCCAGCTCACGGTTCGGGCAAATGAAAAGGCATTCCAGGTCAAAGTCCGGCAAGGTGTTTACCAGGTCCTTACGGTAGGTTTGCTGCGGTAGCCCGGGATGGCGCTCAATCCGCTGTCTTGGATGCGCCAGGGGGCTGGCGCTACATCTGGTTTTGCGGGCCCCGGCGCGGCGGCTTGCAGTCCGGGCGCGGGTTCCGGTTTGGCCGCTGGCATCGGGGCTTGGCGCACCACGGTGGAGCTTCGCGTCACGGCATCGGAGGATGCTTTGGGTGCGGCTGCCACTTGCGTGGGCGGCGGTCCCGCCGCAGCTGAAGCGACCGCTGATGGTGCTGCTGATGGGGGCACGGGCACCGTCACCGGCGCTTTCTCCTCCGCCTTCGCCGGTGCTTTCTCGTGCGCCTGCGCCGGTGCTGCGGCGACGACCGCGCTCGCCCCGCCAGCCGTGCGGTCATCGCCGGACAAGGTCATCTTCGGTACCGCGGCCACCGTCACATTCTTGTTCTTGGCCGAAGCTCTCTTGCGCTGCCCGGGACCCTGGTTGGTGCTCACCGGACCGGGCGGAGGGGTTTTCAGCGATGGCATCATCTCTCGCGGAAAGTAGGGTGTTGGCAGCGGAGCACCTGCCGGAACAGGTTCGGCCAGCTCGGGCGTCACAATCACCACCAGTTCGGTTTTTGAGCGGCTGGAATCCTTGCTCTTGAACAGCGCGCCCAGCACCGGCAGGCTGGACAGGCCTGGGATCCGGGACATCGTTTCGGTGACCCGGTCATCGATCAAGCCGCCGATCACGAAGCTCTGCCCTTGCGTGAGTTCGATGTTGGTTTCGACGCGGCGCGTGGCCAGGGCCGGGATGCGGAAGCCGGAGATGGTGACGCTGTTGGAAAGATCCAGCGTGCTCACTTCTGGCTTGACATAGAGCTTGATGGTTCCGTGTTCGGTCAGCACCGGGTTAAACGTCAGCCGCACGCCAAACTCGCGGAAGATGATGGTGATGGCTCCCGCGGTGGCTCCGCCCTGGGCCATCGGAATCGGGAATTCACCGCCTACCAGGAAGCTGGCTTCCTTGCCGCTGGTGGTCACCAGATTGGGCTCCGCCAGAATCTGCAACAGCCCTTCGCTTTGCAACGCCCGGATAAACGTCATCAGGTTCAGGTCCGGACGGAAGGCAAAAACGTTCAGCGCATCCGAGATGCCGACGCGCGTCTCGCCACCCTCGATCGTCACGTTCGGCGCTGAGAACTGGCCAGTGGTGACGCGGCCGATGGTGTTGCCCGTCCCCAAGGGAACCAGGTTCACGGCAAACGATCGGCCCGCGTTGCGGTTGATTTCGGCAAACTTCACGCGCAGCAGAATCTGCTTCGCGACGGGGGCCGAATCGATCTGGAGATTGTTCACCACCGTCTTGGCCAGCGGTGCCGCAATCGCGGTCGCGCGGTCGTACACTTCCTTCGTGCTGACGCGGCCCATCAGTGTCACTTCATCCTTGGCCGCCCGCACCTGGATGTCCTCGCGAGGGAACGTCTCCTTCAACAACTGCTTGATCGGGTCGACATTGTGTTCCACCGTCACGTTGTAGATGGTGCGCTGGCCACTGCGGGCCCACACCACGACGGTGGCCGTGCCATGACTTTTGCCGTGCAGCAGAAACTCCTCGGGCGTCGCGGCGACGGCGTCCACCACCAGCGGGTCGCTGGTCGAGATCTGGCGGATCGGCAGCGGGTAGTCGATCAACAGGCTGCGTCCCATGGTGACGCGCAGGTCCGCCGTCGATAGCGCCGGGGCGCTGGTCCGGGTGATCGTGGCCGCCCCCGGGCCCGGGTCTTCAGCCCGTCCCGGGAACGCGGCCACCAATAGAATCAATGCGGCCAATATCTTCATGGAGTCCCCTCTGGTTTAGGATTGGGCAGTCCATCGAGAGGCGGATCGACGGGTGCCTGGTTGCGGGTGGCGCCCGGGCGGGCCGGGGCTATGGTTTCGGTCGTTCGTTTGTCGCCGCGGATCATGATGATCTCGTTGGGTGTCTCCGGCACCAGGCGCGGCACAAAGGGGGCGCGTACCTTTGCTTCGGCCTTCGGCCTCGGCGCGCGGCGGCGCGGTTTGGGCACCACTGGCTCAGCCAGGTCGATGTTGGGGCCTTCCATGCGTTCCGCGGTCACCCGATCAGCGGCCGTGCCGTAGAGCTTGTAGCCATCCGACCCCGGCGTCGGTTTCACTTCGCTATCCCTTGAGTTCCGCAGCACCAGCTGAATATGGCCTTCGGTCTGGGCCAGTGTCAGGATCTCGGCCTGTGTCGGCGTCACCAGCAGCGTCACCGATTGATAGCTGATGGCCTGGCCCTTGGCATCGGGTGCCAGCGCCTGGCCGGAGCTCAGCACGGTAATGTTCTGCAGGACGGTGGCCGTCATGGTCGCCGTGGCCTTGGGCGGACGGCCGGTGACCAGGACATCCACATGCAGGCCCGGTTGAACAAAGCCCACCACGCCCACCACATCGCTGACCTTCAACGACACGGCGCGCATGCCGGTCGGAATAATTGGGGCCAGGCCCATGCCCGCGCCCTTGGCGGCGATGCGGCCCTCCACCAATGGCTCATCGATGAGGATGTTCGAGATGATCGGCCGGTCCACCACTTCTTCCAACTTCGAGAAGCCGCCCTTGGGAAAGGCCGACGCGGGAGTCTTGATCAGCTTGACGTCCTCTGCCTTCAACGTGGAACCCACCGTCAGCGGCTTGGTGGCCACCACCAGATCCTTGGTTTCCACCACGGCCGTGGAGCTACTGCTGCCACCGCCCTTCGAGAGTTGATAGAAGATGCCCGAGACGACCAGCGCAAACAGCAGGCTGACCCCAAGCACCGTGATGAAGCGACGATCCATGTGCTGCTAACTTCCCTGACCAGCCAGCGCGATCCACGCCCCTAACGCGATTGGCGGCGCGTAGGGAATCGAGCGTTTCGTTTTGTCTTTCACCACCGCAATCACCGCCAGCGCCACCAGAGCGCCGATGATCGCCGTCCACCAAGCGGCCGTCCACAACAACGACGGTCCCAGGATGGCGCCGAAACCCGCCATCAGCTTGATGTCGCCGCCGCCCATCCCACCCAGTAGGTAGAAGATCAGGAAGACGGCAAACCCGCACGCCGCGCCCGCCAGGCTGGTGCCCAGCCCGGAGAATCCGGACCGGATGACGTGCAGCGTCAACCCGGCCGCGAGCGCCGTGATCGGGATCCAGTTCGAGATGGTACGGTGGCGCAAGTCCTCGGCCATCGCCGCGGTTCCAGCCACTAAGGCAGCACCAAGTTCCCAGGTGAGCATCTCGATCGTTGAGACTCCTTCTCACCTTTGTTCTTCGGCTAATTTGTTGGGTTCCGATAGCAAAAGACCCCGCACAGGGCGGGGTCAGTGAATTGCACTACGGGTAACACCTGAAAGGTGCTCGGTCAGATCGCTCAGTTCTAGGCGCGCTTGATGTTCTCTTTGGCGAAGTCCCACTCCACCATCCGCTTTTCGCGGGCGGACTGGTTCACCATGTGGGCGCAGGCGGCGGCGCGATGGCCGACGGTGGCATCTTCCCAGTGCGCCTTGCGGGTCCGGATGGCGTTCAGCCAGTGGCCGAAGTGCGTGTACGTGGATTCCAGGCCACCCTGCCGGAATACCTCACCGGCCGAGCGGAGTTTGGGTGCGCGCATCCCCGGCATCTCCGCTGCCCGGACCTTGGCGTCGCGATAGTAGGCGTCTTCCAATTTGGAGGGCCAGCTTTCGACAATCCAGCGATTGTCTTCTTCCGGCGCTTCCGGCGTAAACGTCAGGGAGTCCCCGACGGAAAGTGTCCCCTCGGTACCCAGAAATTGGAAGCTGGCGTCTTGGCTGGACTGGTTGTTGAAGGTGGAACTCAAATTCACCGTGAAACCTTCCGGGTACTCGAGAATCGCATTGATCGTGTCCGGCACATCGCGCGATTCCTTCCAGCGGTAAAGCTCGCCCAGCGCCACGACGCGCGAAGGCATGCGGGCGTTCATCAGATAGTGGATGGTGGTGCACAAGTGGACGAACAAGTCGGTGGCGATGCCACCCGAATAGTCGTTGTAGCACCGCCAGCGGAAGAAGCGTTCCAGCGAAAAGGCGTGCTTCGCGGCCGGCCCTTGGAACATCTCCCAATCGCACGTCGAAGGCGAGGCATCGGGCGGGATCGGGTAGATCCACGCGCCTCCCGCCGTGTTGCGGTTGTAGGCGGCGCGGATCATGGTGACCTTGCCTAACCGCCCTTGGGCGATCATCTGCTTGGCCTTGTTCTGCACCTCACTGGAGACGCCCTGGCTGCCCACTTGCACGATCTTGCCCGAGGCCTTCACCGCCTCGATGATCTCCAGGCCTTCCTCCACCCGGTAGGTGAGCGGCTTTTCGGTATAGACATCCTTGCCGGCTTTCAATGCTTCGATGATGTGCGTCTTGTGCCAATGGTCGGGCGAAGCCACCACCACGGCATCAATCGATTTGTCGTCCAGGATGGCGCGCCAATTCGTTGCCGCCGTGGCCTTGGTGCGTTCCATCGCGCGCTCCACGCGGCCCTTGTAGGCATCGCAGACCTTGGTGATGACGGCGCTGGGGTGTTGCATCAGCGCGTTCATCAATTCATGGGAGCGGGCCCCGCAGCCGATGACACCCACCTGGACGCGGTCATTGGCGGCAAAAGCGGCCGGAGCAGCGGGAGCAACAGCAGCGCTTTTCAGCAGCGCGCGGCGAGAAAGTTCCATGTGGCGATTATAGGCGACGGGTCAGGCGGGAGGGCACAGATCCGAAAAGTCCTCGGGTATGTCGTCGAAATCTGGGGCAATCCAGATCTCGTCCTTCATCGAACCGGGCACCCTAGGTGGGCGATTGTCCCCGCTTGGTGCTGGACTGTCCGTCTTGGCTTCTGCCTCGTTGTTCATCGTCATTGCTCAATAGACTGCAAGACTCGCAATACGCCTACTCCCAAACCGGCGTCAGCGGACCGATGCCTTGCTCCATCTGTGCGCCCACTTGCAGCAGCGTTTCTTCCTCATGATGCCGTCCCAGCAGTTGCAGGCCGATGGGCAGCTTCTCCGCGGTCAGCCCGCCTGGCAGGGATAAAGCGGGGATGCCCAGCAGGTTGATGGGACGGGCGACGCGCGTCGTGGCCAGGCGCAGGTCGTAATCGACGCCATTCAGCTGCAGCAGGTTGTCGCCAATCTTGGGCGCGGGCGTGGGCGAAGCGGGTGTCAGCAGCACGTCGCACTGCTCAAAGACTTTCATGAACCGCCGCGATGCAGCCACACGGTGGCGTTGCGCGCGGAGGTAGAGCATTGGATCCTGCGCCCGGCCCTGTTCAAAGCGGGCCAGTACATCGGCCCCAAACTCACTCCGCCGGTCCCACAGGTCTCCCATCTGGTCCGCCGCTTCGGCAAAGATGATCGTCAGCGCCAGGTCCACCAAATCCTCAGCGGCGTCAATGGAGACTGGGACGATTTCGCAGCCGCTCAACTGCGCCGCCCGATGCACTGCGGCCGTCACCTCGGGCAGGGAATGGTCGAAAAAGAAATTCTGCGGAATGCCCAGGCGCAGGCCCTTGGGTAGATCAAGTGAGCAACTGCGCCCAATGAGCGCTTCATAGGACGCCGCCACATCCCCCACCGTGCGTGCCAGCGGACCCATATGGTCCAGCGACTCCGACAGCGCCCGGCAGCCCGCGGTCGAGATTCTGCCGAAGGTGGGCTTTATGCCGGAGACGCCACAGAACGACGCCGGGATGCGGATCGACCCGCCGGTGTCGGTTCCGGTCGCCATGAAGCACATGCCCATCGCCGTGGCCACGCCCGAGCCGCCGGAGGAGCCGCCCGGAATGCGTTCGGTATCCCAGGGGTTGCGCACCGGGCCAAAGTGCGGGTTGGACGAAGTGATGCCGTAAGCAAATTCATGCAGCCCCAACTTGCCCAGCGACACCGCACCAGCCTGCTTCAAGATCGCCACCACGTCGGCGTCGGCTTCCGGAACGTGATCGGTGAAGATCTTGCTGCCGTAAGTCGTGCGGACACCGGCGGTATCGAACAGATCTTTGTGGGCGATCGGAATGCCATGCAGCGGACCGCGGTCGGTTCCGGCTGCCAGTTCCGCATCTGCCTGCCGCGCCGCGCTCAAGGCTTGCTCGGCGGTGACCGTCAGGAAAGCGTTCACGCGTGCGTTGTGGCGGTCGATCTGGCGGAGGCATTCGGTGGTCAGTTCCGCCGACGAGACCTGTTTGGCGCGCAATGCCGCGCCGGCTTCTCGGATGTTCATGGGTTTAGAAAGACCCAGTGTATGCCGAAAACTGGTCGCCGCCGCGCCCGGGATGGATGGCGTTGCTACTTCTTGCCCAGCTACTTCTTACCCAGTGCCGCGCTCACAGCCCGCCCGGTCCAGCAGGCGTGCGGAGCAATGCCCATCACCTTCGCCACGGTGGGTGCCGTATCCAGAGAATTGACCGGCACGGTCAGCTCGCCTTTCTTGACGCCCGGCCCGGCGATCATCCAAGGCACTTCAAGCTCGGTCATCGTCAAGCCGCCATGGCCTTTGTTGACGCCGCCATGGTCAGAGATGATGATCAGCACCGCGTCGCGGCCGATCGCATCCATCATGTTGCCGATCAGGCCGTCGGCCTCTTCCACCGCCGCATAGTATTCGGGCGTCAGCCAGCCGTAGCGGTGGCCCGCGTGGTCCACGTCGTCCAAGTGCACGAACAAGAGATCCGGCTTCTTAGCTTGCCAATGCTCAATCGCTTTCTTCATCGTGACGGTGGACTTCAGCACATGCTCCAAACGCTGCGGAGCCTTGGCTTCCACCAGCCGGCCAAAGCCCTCCCAATCATGCAGAACCGCGATCTCCGCCTTGGGGCGGGCGGCGCGGAGCACGCCAAAAATGGTCGGGAAGACGTGGTCCGGCTGCTTGCAGACCGAGGCGATCTCAAACTTGTCGGGCTGCCACTCATTCGAGGTGACCCCGTGCTGCTCCGGCCCCGCGCCCATGATCATCGAAGCCCAGTTGGGGCTGGACACCGTCGGCATCACACCACGGGCCTTTAGCGTCCAGGAGCCACGCTCCATCAACTGGTGCAAGCGCGGTGTCTTGGCCGTCCGCACGCCATCGGTGGAGAGTCCATCAACGCCGACGATCACTACTTTGGTTTGAGCGGAGAGCTGTAATACGGCTGCAACGATAATCAAGCTAGCATTGAGAATTCTCATGAAGACCCGCATATTTGTGATCACTTGGCTATCGTACGCGGGCTTCTACTTCTGCCGCAAAAACTTTTCGGTTTTAATGCCGTTACTGTCGCGTGACGAAGGCTTTTCCAGCGACCAACTGGCGAAGGCGCTCACCATCTACAGCATCTTCTACGCGGTGGGACAGTTGTCTAGTGGCTTGATGTCAGACTGGTTAGGCCCGCGTCGAGTGGTCACCGCCGGCATGCTGCTTTCGGCCACCGCCACCGCACTCATGGGGGAAGCCGATTCACTCTGGGAGCTGACACTCCTACAGGGCATCAATGGCTTTGCGCAGGCTTGCGGCTGGCCGGGATTGTTGAAGTTGATGGCCAACTGGTTTCAGGGCCGCACCCGGGGCATGACCATGAGCCTGTGGGGCACCAACATGGTGCTGGGCGGCTTCTTCGCCACGGTGTTCGCCACGTGGGCGGCCACGGGGCCGCTGATGCTGGCGCTTGGATGGCGGCGCGGCGTCTGGTGGCCGGCGTTGGTGCTGGCGGCACTGGCCGTAGCGTTTGCCTTGGTGGCGCGGGACCGTCCGGCCGATCTGGTCGAAAGCACCGGACCGCGCCTCAGCCAGTGGCAGGGGTTGGGCGAAGTCTTGCGGACCAAGGCGATTCTGGTGATCACCGGCATGTACTTTACGGTGAAGCTGGCGCGCTATGTGTTCCTGTTCTGGCTGCCACTGTACATGACGCAACGGCTGGGCTATCCGGCGGCGGAGGCGGGCTACACGTCCTCGATTTTTGAGCTGGTGGGCTTCACCGGCGTCATCCTGGCAGGTTTTCTGTCGGATCGCGTGGCCCGAGGACGCCGCTTTCCGGTGGGGGCGCTGATGATGTTCGCTCTGGCTGCGCTGTGCTTGGTCCATCCGGCGCTGGCCAGTCTGGGCCGGTGGGGCAATATCGTGGGCATCGCCTTGATTGGGATGATGACCTTTGGGCCCGACACCTTGATGGCGGGTGCGGGCGTGCAGGATTCGGTCCGCCGCGAGGTGACGGCAACGGCCGGCGGCTTCACCAATGCCGTGGGCTCACTGGGGCAGATCGTCTCGCCGTTTGTGGCATCGATGGTCTCGACGCGCTTTGGGTGGGACGCGGTGTTTTACCTGCTGGTGGTGGTGGCCGCCGTGGGTGGCGGCATTTTGGCCACACAATGGAATTTCAGGAGAGAAGAAGCATGCAGCAATATGACGTCGCCATCGTCGGCGGTGGCATCGTCGGTCTAGGCCACGCTTACGCCGCGGCCAAGCGCGGCAAGTCGGTGGTTCTGTTTGAAAGGTCGGCCCGCGCGCAGGGCGCTTCGGTCCGCAACTTCGGCATGGTGTGGCCGATCGGATTGAAGGCACAGAACCTGGCGCTGGGGCTGCGCAGCCGGGATCTGTGGCGCGAAGTGCTGGACGATGCCGGGCTGCCGTATGCCGCTACCGGATCTTTGCACTTGCTCTATCGCGAGGACGAAGAAGCCGTCGTGCGCGAATTCATTGGCAAGGCTCCGGCGCTTGGCTATGAGTGCGAATGGCACACCCCGGGCGAAGTGCTGGGCCGCAGCCCGGCCGCCAACCCGGAGGGCTTGCGCGGAGCAATGTGGAGCCCCATGGAGATCACCGTCGATTCCCGTCTGGTGGTAGGCGAGATCCCCGGCTACTTGAGCGAGCGCTTTGATGTCACCTGCCATTTCAGTGAGCCGGTGCGCCGCGTGTCGGCGGGCGTGGTGGAAACGGCGCAGCGCACCATCAAGGCCGAACAGGTCTACGTCTGCTCCGGCATCGATTTTGAGACGCTCTACCCGGAAGTGTTTGCCGCAGAGCCTCTGAAAAAGACCAAGCTCCAGATGATGCGCACGGGTTCGCAACCGGGGAACTGGCGCCTGGGGCCGTCGCTGGCGGCCGGATTGACCTTGCAGTTCTACCCGGCCTTTGAGATCTGCGACACGCTCCCGGCGCTCAAGACCCGCATCGCCGCCGAGATGCCCGAGTACAACCGCTGGGGCATTCACGTCATGGTGGCTGAGACATCGCTGAACGAGATGACGCTCGGCGATTCGCACGAGTACGACCTGGCGCTGGAGCCGTTCGACAAGCCCGAGATCGACGAGCTGATCCTGAAGTATCTGGCCCAGTTTGCGCGCTTCCCCAAGCCGGAGATCGCTCAGCGCTGGCATGGGATCTACGCGCGCCACGCCACCAAGGACTTCATCGAGGTGGATGCCGAACCCAACGTCCGCATCGCCATGGTCACCGGCGGCAAAGGCATGACGCTCTCCTTCGCCTTTGGCGAGAAGATGGTCACCGAAACCTTGGGGCTGGCTTAAATGAGCATGCTGAAGGCGGTCATCTTCGATTGGGCGGGGACAATGGTGGACCAGGGCAGCCTGGCGCCGATAGTCGTGATTGAGGAGGCATTTGCCGCGCACGGTTTACCGCTCACCCGCGAAGAAGCGCGTGGGCCGATGGGCTTGCCCAAGCGGGATCACTTGGCCGCTCTGCTGGCCTTGCCCCGGGTGGCGGCTTCCTGGAAAGGGCCGGATCTGGATACGCTGTACGCCGAATTCCTGCCACGCCAAATGGAAGTGCTGGACCGCTTCACCACGCTTTTGCCGGGTGCGCTGGATGTTGTGCGGGACCTGGAAAGCGATGGCGTCAAGATCGGTACCAGCACCGGCTACACGCGGCCCATGCTGGAGATTCTGATCGAACGCGCCCGCGAACAAGGCTACCGCCCGGAATCGAACTTCTGTCCGGGCGATGTCGGCGCAGGCCGGCCGGCGCCCTGGATGATCTTCGGCAATCTACAGAAGCTGGGCGTCTACCCGCCTTCCGCCTGCGTCAAAATCGGCGACACACCCGCCGACGTGGCGGAAGGTTTGAATGCCGGATTGTGGACCATTGGCCTCACCGATACCGGCAATGAGGAAGGCGACCCCAGCCGGTTGATCGCTGCTGGTGCTCACTATGTGGTGCCCTCCGTAGCTGTCTGCGGACCCTACTTGAATGACATCAAACGCCGTATCTCCGCTGGTGAGCGCCCGTAATCCTAACGAAATACTGGTGCGCTAGCCTAGGCGCATGGTTAAACCTCTCGCGGCGGCACTGCTTTTTGCCGCTACATGCTTGGCGCAATATGACACCGCCACCGTTCTGGGCACTGTCGCCGACGCTTCCGGCGCGCCCGTTCGTGGCGTCAAGGTCACTCTCGAAAACACCAAGACCGGGGTCCGGAACGTGTCCAGCACGGATGATTCGGGCAACTACCTTTTCCTCAA